>JAAAPI010000317.1 GCA_009908325.1 Verrucomicrobiota bacterium
ATCGTTATCGTTAAGCCCACCTTTCTGGATAATCCAAAGCAGGCTCATAAGTGCATCCTGCTGCTTATCGATTATATCTTCAGTTGGAAGCACGCTAGCTACATCTTCTGCTGACACCTTTCCCTCAATGTAAGCCCAGAGCAGCAACTGAAGCTCCAATGAACTTGAATTTGAAGTAACGTTAGTCTTCAAATATTCTGCATTCTTTGGGCTCACAAGAAGCGTCTTAGCTCCTTCCTCCGTCAACCAGGGCTCTGAAAGACTACAATCATCAGTGACAGCGTTTAAATTAAGACTAGCACAACAAAGAAGAAAACCAACTAAGCGCATCGCCCATTACCTCAATCTAAGTATCTTTGAAAATACGGAGTCCGACATGTCGAGTAGCAGCCTTTAAAGTTGTTAATCGAAGCTGGCACCAAAAGGCCAAACTTTGCTATGGTTGGTGCGCGAGATAAACCTTGGGCAAACCCCCGGACTTCGTCGACCGTGCTACGCGAAAGAATTGAAAGCACCTTATCCGAGTGTTCAGCAACCTGGATGGAGGAATTCAACGTTCGACTCAGCTGATTGCCTGAGACGTCGCCAGCTACTGCAGAAAGCACAGGAGAGAGAGCCCCGCAAAAGGCGGCGCACGCCGAAGGCCTAGAAGCTGAATAAACACTTTCAGCCATATCTACTGAGACACCTGCCTCCAATGCAGCTAGATCAGTGGGCTGAGCTGTCCACCCATAAGCCGTCGGCCTGGCGGTATATGTCATTGCTCCTTGAGCCGACTCGTTGAGCGCCCTGGCTTCCGCCTCGGCCTCAGCTTTTGTCATAGCCCCTGACCCGTCGTCCTTTAACTGATTATAGCTGTACGCCATTGCAGCGGTTATGGCGCCGTTTGCGAATTTTCCCCCTGATAAACTCGACGCAGTTCCACCTACGATGGTGGCAACCGCAGTCTGCGCATAGTCATTCAATCCAGTCTTCCCCGAAATAAAGGGAGAAGCGGCAGCGGTCACGAATGAAGAAGAGAAGCCGTGCCCAAACTTTCCGCCTCGAACCTCGGTAAGCATTCCGCCGGCCACCCCATGACTCAGCGTCTTGGCGGCAAAGGCTCCGGGTGTATAATCGGTACCCAAGAATGAACCATTTTTCCCATAAGCGTTTCCAATAGCATTACCAATTGCATAGAAGGATAAAGCACTGAACGCGCCCCAGACCGCCCCTTCAAGCGAGCCGGTTGATATGGCACCTGTCAAGGCGCCGCCAATAAATACCGTGGCGAACTCACCTAAACCGAACAAGCCAGCGCCAGTTCCACTGGTAGAGACGGTGATGACTACCGCCAAAGCAATCTGCAGAACGTCCCGTCCACTCGTGTAACCGCTGGGATCGAAATAGACGAGCGGACTATTATGTGAATAGGTATAACGATTGAGCGTGGCCTCATCCTCAACGAACGGATCGGCCTGCAAAAAGCGGGCAAGATGCGGATCGTAAATTCGGCCGTTCATATTCACAAGCCCGAACAGGTCATGATGCTCGTGGCCGGTGAACCCCCTGGACGTAAACTGCCGGGGATTCCCCGAATCGAACATCCACTGCGGAGGATCTGCTTCTAGCCACTGTATCCACCCCGGCTGGGTACCCGTGTAGTTGGGATTTCGGCGTTTCCCCCAGGCATCAAAGCTCATTCGACTCACAACATGGCCCGTCTCATCGGACATTGCGATAATGGAGCCTTTAATGAACTAACCTCCCATCATTCAAAAACGCTGTTAACTCCATCATATAATCTGCACTCGCCACCAATCCAAATTTCCCCATTAGATCGTCGAACGCACGCGCCAAGCGCAAGGCTTATCCTGCTGAGCACATGCGAAACGCTTTCTTTTCCAGGCAGCGCGTATGACAAGTAAGGCTCCCATTTACCCTTAGCCCTATCGCCTATTTCAAAGAACGATCTATGAACCTCAACCTTCAAAGTAGAGCCATACCTGCGAAGAGCATCATTCATAGCCTTAACCACTTCCTCTATATGCAGTGCCTTACGGGATTCAGAATCCGTTAATGATATAGACGCTTCAGTGATTGTGCTTTCTTGCCTATCCAAGGCCAACCTCGTTTCAGCTGGAATCTCATTTCTTAGTATATGAATCACTTCATAGAGGATCATGCTTGCGCAAAAATGAGAAAAGTCATCACCTGTGTACTGAGAATCTATAAGTCGACACGACCGCTGAACATCCTCAGAGCCCTTAGTGCCCGGCCAGGTACCTATGACATTTCTTATCTGAGGCGCAAGGCCGCTGCTGCTTACCGAGTAAACCCAACTTCTTGGCGTCTCTACCAATATTGCCTTTGATTGAGAATCGAGCTCTGCAATTACATCGTCCGCAGCTTCTGTTATGGGGCTAGATGAAGCACAGGGAATAGCGACGAAGGCTAAAAGCAGAGTCGCCATTTTTGGAACCATATTAGACAAAGCCATTCAGCACCTCATTACCTGATTTGTTCAACAAAGTCACCAAGCTGCCTTGGACCCTCCGCGTCAAAGGCTGCCTGAAAGGTAAACTTATCCATCCGACCTGACGGATATACTACATAAGAATCGCCTTGACGCTGCCAGGCATTGCGTAGGTCTCCGGTCGCCCTGCCGACGAGCCTTTGATCTACCACCCTGAGATTGGAAGCCGAGAATGCAACACCCGTCGGATGAGTGTGGATCCGTGGCAGTACGCCCGGGTACCCAGTAGCTCCAAAACTCAAATCAATTTCGCTGCCTCTATAGCTGCCAGCGAAAACAGAAACGAGGACACCCAGCATTTGTAGGATATCTCCTACACCAGGGCGCGACAATCCGAGACTTCACTGCGCTGTTCCTCTGATTCAAACTGTCGGCATGACCTATCCGCGCAGCCAACTGGTCAGCGACGAGGATCCCGGCTTCTACCATTGCGTCAGCCGCTGCGTCCGGCGCGCCTTTCTCTGCGGGCGGGATGCTCTCAGCGGGAAGAGCTTCGATC
>JAAAPI010000375.1 GCA_009908325.1 Verrucomicrobiota bacterium
ACCGTGGGCCTCGACGCCGCCGCCCGCCGCGCGATCACCGATCATGTGCATGATCTGTCGCGCGAGGATGGGCTGACCGTGCTATGGGCCACGCATTTGACGGATGAAATTTCCGAGACCGATCAAGTGGTTATCCTGCACCAAGGCGAGGTTTTGAGGGATGCGCCCTGCCATGATATCACCCAAGGCGCGGGGCTTCAGGATGTATTCCTGACGGCCATACGGACAATCAGTTTCCAATAAAAATAAATCACGAGTATGTCGTTTGCTATGCGAAGAATGGAAAAGAAACCGACTTTGGCTATGTGGTTGATCCCAGCACGAGGGAGGAAAGCAATCTCTGGGCTGGTTTAGCTGAAAACTCCATTACAAAAAATGGTCCTCGCAATCCCCCAAGTTCCATAGAACTTCCCAAAGGTTTTCCCATCGCCTCTGAATCTGTTGCGCTGGAAGCTACAGACATTCCTGACGGTTTGATCAAGGCAATGGAGGAAGAAAGCTTATCGAGTAATCCACTTAAACGCCAGTTTCCCGGCGTTCAGTTTCCGCTGAGACTTGACCCGTTAAAGGCAGAAGAAGGAAAGCTAACCGCTCCGTGTCGGGTTTACTCTGGATGGGCAAATGCCAAGAAACTACAAAACTTCATTGCGAATGATTGTCAGCCTCTCGTTGAAAGTGATGGGTCTAACACGATTTTTTTCTTGTCGCCCACAGGCGTCATTTATTATCGAAAGACGAAAGAGAGCACGACGCGAAATATCCTGTCTGTGTTAAGAAACTTCAGCACCACCGAGAAAATGAGATCGGAAATAGAGGCGATGGGTTTAAGTTTTAACTACCCAAAGCCAAAAGAACTTGTTCAACATTTGCTTCAAATCGCCACCTCAAAAGACAGCCTAATACTCGACTCCTTTGCGGGTTCGGGAACCACCGGTCAATCAACTCTTGAACTGAACCAAAAAGATCACGGCAACCGGCGGTTCATCCTCGTTGAAATGGATGAAAAGACTGCATCTAACATTACTGCAAAACGCTTGCGTCGTGTTATTGAGGGCTACGATCAATACGATGATCCCTCAAAACCTGTCGCGCCTATTGGCGGCGGCTTCCGCTATTGCCGTCTTGGCACCCCGCTGTTCAACGAGTTCGGCGATATCGACGGCGGCGTGATCTTTCCAGACCTTGCCGCGCATATCTTCTTTTCCGAGACAGGGTCGCCCCTGCCAAAGAAGGTCGATGGATCAACGCCGTTCATCGGCACCCACAAAGAGAAAGCCGTTTATTTGCTCTTCTCGCCCGCCGAACAGGGCTTTGCCCGCGAAGCGTCCGGCAATGTTCTGACGCCCGATGCGCTGGCGCACCTGCCCGCACCGTCCAATGACTTCGAGGGCGTTCGGATCGTCTATGCCGAGGGCTGCACCGTCAGCCCCGAACGACTGAAAGCGGAAGGCGTGATCTTCAAGCAAATCCCCTACCAGATCGAGGGGAACTGAAATGGCCGCACCGAACTTCGAGTTGAAGGAATACCAGCAGACCGCCCTTAACCGTTTCCGCACCTACCTGCGCAACGCCGAGGGCGACGGGGCCAATGTCGCCTTCTACAAAGCGACGAACCTACCCTACCGCGACGCGCCAGTGATCGCCGACGGCACCCCCTATGTCTGCCTGCGCGTCCCCACGGGAGGTGGCAAAACCGTTATGGGCGCGCACGCCGTAGGCATCGCCGCGCAAGAGTTCTTGAAGGTGCCGAACCCTATGGTTCTCTGGCTGGTGCCATCGACGCCGATCTTGGAACAGACCGTCAGCGCGTTGAAGAACCCCGATCACCCTTACCGCGCCGCATTGGCAAAAGACTTTGGGCGGAATGTGTCAGTCCTGACCAAGAACGAGGCATTGGCAATGTCCCGCGCGGACGCAGAAGGCGGCGCTTGCGTTATCGTTTCAACGATCCAATCATTCCGTCGTGAAAAGGACAACGGAAAGCCGAACGAGGAAGGCTTGAAGGTCTATCAGGACGCCGGGAACCTGATGGATCATTTCAGCGGGCTTACAGAGGCGCAGGAAGCAGGCTTGGAGCAAGTGGAAGGCGCAGGCCGCCCCGTCGCATCCCTCGCCAATCTGTTGCGCTTACACCGTCCCATGGTGATCGTGGATGAGGCACACAACGCCCGCACAGCCTTGTCGTTTGACACGCTGGCCCGGTTCTCACCGTCGCTCATTCTGGAACTGACCGCGACGCCGCAAACCGAACACAACCCATCCCGAGAAAAACACGCCTCCAACATCCTCTATTCCGTTTCCGCCGCCGAGTTGAAAGCGGAAGAGATGATCAAGATGCCGATCAAACTGACGACGGATTCAAACTGGCAGAAGACTATCGGTGCAGCCTTTGATTGCCGCGAGGCGCTGGAAGAGGCCGCGAAGGCGGAAGAGGCCGAGACTGGGGAATATATCCGGCCCGTTATGCTTTTACAGGCACAAAGCGCGTTGGCCACGGATGACACCCGGATTACCTATGACAAGGTTGAGAAACACCTTGTCGAACGGGGCATTCCTCCCGACCAGATCGCAGTCCATACCGGCCCACGCAAAGACCTTGATGACCATACAATCGCTGACTCGGATTGCCGGGTTCGCTACATCATCACAGTGTCGAAGTTGAAAGAGGGTTGGGATTGCCCCTTTGCTTATGTGCTTTGCTCTGTGGCCGAGCAGGTATCGCCCACGGCGATTGAGCAGGTTCTTGGCCGCGTCCTCCGTATGCCAAAGGCGAAGCGCAAGCACCGCGACGCGCTGAATCAGGCTTACGCCTTTGTCGCATCGAGGAACTTCGACGAAACCGCCCAGAAGTTGAAGGATGGGCTTGTCGAAGGCGCTGGCTTCAACCGCATGGAGGCTGACCAGATCGTCGCCCCGCAAAGCGATTTGGGCTTTGCCGATGCAGCCGACGACTTCCAGCACGAATCCGAACCATTGATTGAAGAGGATATTCCGTCGGACG
>JAAAPI010000146.1 GCA_009908325.1 Verrucomicrobiota bacterium
CGCGATAAAAACGCTTTGGCTGAGCCAGAAGGCAACCAGCCAGTAGAACCCGCTGTCGGTAAACCCGTAGGAGTGCAAGCCGACGCCGAGGAGGTTTGTGCCAAACCAGGACCAGGCGGTAACGATGTTTCCACAGATAGCCAGCGCCATGAGGCCGCGTTCTTTAAAAATCCCGCCCCAGCGAGCGTGCAGATAAATCGCACCCATCACAACAATCATAAGTGCGCCATTTTCTTTGGGATCCCAGCCCCAGAAGCGGCCCCAGCTCTGGTCGGCCCAGATGCCTCCGAGAATCGTCCCGACGAGACTGAAGAGGACGCCGAACGCTGTGATCCCGTAGACCATGCCGCTGAGAGAGCGGGCCGTCTCTTTGTTGAAGCGTCTGCTGAAGACGCCGAGCACGATGAAGACGATAGCCAGTGCACCTGCCAGGAACATCGCTGAGTAGCCAAAGGTGATGATGATGACGTGGGTCGCTAACCAGAAGTTGGAGTCCAGCACCGCCCGCATCATTTCCAATGTGTCGCCGCTCATGGCGAGGTGGTGCGCCACGATGAGCGTGCTGAAGCCAACCAGTGAGGCCATGGATGCCCCGATGCCGTTTTTGTAGAATTTTTCGATAAAGATACCGAGTAGCACCGCGCCCCAGCCGACGAAGACTGCGGAGGAATAGAGATTCGTGATCGGCGGGCGGCCCTGAATATACATGCGGGCCAGCAATCCGAAGGTATGAATGCCAAAAGCCAGGACGAGTAACCAGAACGCGGCACGCCCAAGCTCCTTGGGCCAGCGCAGCCAGGACAGGCAGGCGATGAGGAAGATCAACACGTAGAGCTGCATCGAAATGTAAAACGGCTGCAGGCTGTTGAAGACATACTCGAAATGAACGCGGTCGATTTCACCCGGGAAATCACCGATGAAGCGCTGACGCAGCGTCGAGACTTCGTTGTTGAAGGTGACTGTATCGCCAGAGCGGTAGGCCATGGTCAGCGATCCGTAGCTGGTTACATAGGGGCTGAGCGGGTCGCCCTTCATAACGTCGAGCAGCTCAAGGCCGATGTTTTTCCAGTCCTCCATCGGATCGACCGGGGGTGGTGGCGGCACGACCCGCAGCATGGCGATTTGTGAAAGCTTCAAGTAGTCGTCACCAAAAGCGATAAAGCGGTTGAGCAGCGCTGCGTCGTAATCCTCGCCAGCCTGCTGCTTGCGGAGTTCAACCAGACCGGGGCCGATGGTGGCGGTGTAGCTTTGGTATTCGTCGACCAGGCGGTCGAGCCGGTCGGGACCGCCTACAGGGTGCAGTGAATGCATGACGCGGTGGTAGCGCATGAGGCCGTCATTCAAATCGGCGATCTGCTTATCGTAGGGACTGCGTTTTTGTGGCTCGGGGTCGATCTCGCTATAGAGGCGGCGGAGCTCCTCGAAGTGTGGCTGCAAGTCGTTGTATGAGTAGTAGCGCTGACCCTTCTCGGCCAGTCCGGCCAGTCCGAGATCGTCGGGGAATTCGATCTTGAAAACGCGATAAGTGTCGGCTACCTCCGGACGCATAGTCAGATCCATAAACCACTCGATCGGGCTGAGCGTTTCGCCCTCGGGGGTTATGACCTTCTGCCGTGCCGAGAGAATCAGCAGGTTGTTGCGGGCCACGGAATCCAGCGGCTTAATCCGTCCGCCCACCTGCACGGGCAGCTCCGCGAAGCTGGCTACGTCAAAACCGGAGTCGATCTTAGCCGAGCGTAGCCCATTCCAGAGAATGTAGGCGACGAGCAAAAGGATCAGACTGTAGATGAGTTTTTTCACGAAAAGAATTATTGAAAACGTAGTGTGCGAGCTTGCTCGCGCTGGTGGCTTTGTCGACCGCGTTTCGGCAGGTCTGAGCGCGAGCAAGCTCGCACACTACGGGAATAGTAGCTATTGACAGAGTGCATCATGCCCGGCGTTTCCCCAAGAATTTAAAAAAGTGCATCCCGAATTGCACGCACATCCCGAGGCCCATGAGAAGGACGCTAATATAGGGCAGTAACCATCCGGGGTTGCGGACGACCTGGAAGATAGAGGTGGTATCCTGATTGGCAAACGAGGCTTGA
The DNA here is from genome assembly GCA_009908325.1 of Verrucomicrobiota bacterium. Taxonomy (GTDB): domain Bacteria; phylum Verrucomicrobiota; class Verrucomicrobiia; order Opitutales; family Coraliomargaritaceae; genus Thalassobacterium. The sequence continues at coordinate 2,088 of JAAAPI010000146.1, forward strand.
TAAAAGGTGTAACCCTCGTAGCGCAATGGATGATTCATGTAGATGAGTGCTTTCTGGTTTTTCGTGCTATCCTGATGTCGAACCATGACCTCGCTGGAGAAATTGTGCGGGATCTCTGTGCCGGGATACTTATCATGGGAGAAGTTGATGAGTTCTATCTCGAAGGGGTAGTAGTGGCGCGTGAAGCGCAGTGCTATTTCCCAAGCCTGGTTGCCGTGCTGCACCATTTGCGGAGGGAAACGCTCGTCGATCACGTTGGAGACGAGCCAGACGCCGAGAGGGCCATCGGGGCCGAGCACTTCGACATAGGCGGTGGCTGTATTCATGTCGTCCTCCGCAAATGATTTCTCCTTGGGACTCACGACGATGCCCATACGTGGGGCGACCCCTTCGGTGGCCGGTGTTTCCACGGATGTCCCAGCGGTGGAGCGGCCCACGTCGGCGTTTGGGTAATAGCTCAGGGTGCGGATGCGGAGTGGCGCATCAGGCACGTCGACCGTTTCGCCCGGTTTCAGGAAGGATGCGGGTATGGCGTGCACTTTATCATAATCTGGGTGGCTGCGGTCGATAAACACCAACTCGTTGGCGCGGAACGCGGTGGAGTAGTTTTGGGTGCCACCCTCATCGACCGGCATTTGACTCTCTACAGAAACAAGGTCGGTCAGTAACTCGCTAACGAGCAGGAGGATCAAACCAAAGTGAACCAAAAAGATACCGCTCTTCTTCCAACTCAACTTAAAGCGCGTGATGTGCGCCGTGACGAGATTAACGAAGAGCAGGCCGCCAAGTAAATATCCCCCCGGCATCGGTATGTGGAGCCAGGAAAGGTGTTCGTGCCCGACCCACTGCTCGGGGTAACTCCAAACCACCAGGAAACTTTCAAAATAAAGTTTCTGC
>JAAAPI010000237.1 GCA_009908325.1 Verrucomicrobiota bacterium
AACAAGGCGGTTTTCCGCATCCCACTCATAAGTCCAAAGGCCATCTTGCGTGAGGTTTCCGTCTAGATCATACGTAAAGCTTTCAGGATCTTGCGGAAGAAGTGCTGTCCGACTCTCTTCGGCCAACAACTCCGGTGGGCCGGGATCGACGGCTTTGACAACGATATCCAGCTCGACAGAAGCCGTGCTGTTATCGCCGGTCGCCGGGGCATAAAAGTCGCCGTCCGTGCGCTCGGTGCGCTCGCCGTTGACGATGACGCCGACATGCTCGGGCGCATAGCCGCGCACATCCACCGCGCCGGGATAGTCGCGCTGGGTGTATTGGTTCACCGAGTTCGCGCTATAGCTGGCCGAGCGCTCGTTGACTGTCGTGCTGACTCGGTTACCGATGTCGTCGAAGGTGTAGCCGAAATCAAAGCCTGGCAACACTTCGTTCGTGGCATCCAGCTTCTGAGCTGCCGTTACCTGCCCGAGTGAATCGTAATCGAAGCTCCATTTGCGCCCGTTGTATTCGGTGACTTCCGTCCTCTGGTTGGCGTTGTTATGGAGATAATCGCGACGGGCGTGGAGCGTGGTTTCGTTGCCCAGCGTGTCGATGCGGGTGACGCGTCCCAGTTTGTCGTGTGTCCGGCTCAGGCGGTAGCGTTGGGTGCCGCTGGTCTCGATGCGAATTTGGTCGATGGTTTGCAAGGCATCGCCGTGGGTGTAGGTGGCGACGCGGCTCCCCTGGGTGACGGTGGCCAAACGGGAGAAATTGTCGAAAGTCATGGAAACACCCGTGACCGAAGTTGCGCCGAGCGAATTCACACGATTGAAGGCATCGACCCCACGGGTGAGGCTCTTGCCGGAAAGGATGCCGCTGCCGGAGTAGGCCTCACCGGGAACGCGACCATTAGCTCGGCTAAACGTGAGCAGGCCCGCTGCGTCACTAACCGTATCGACGGCACCAGCTCTGTCGTGCGTGTATGCAACGACAGGCGTCGCATCGCTGTAGTTAATCGAGTCAAGTTCACCGCCGTTCTCGTAGCCATAGTTGGTGGTGGCACCCCGCGCCCAAGTCCGCGTTTCGAGCCGTCCGCCAAGAGTGTAAGTGTAGCTCGGCCCGTTGCCATCGGCATAGGTCTTGCCCGTGAGCCAGCCGCGCTGCGAATCGTAAGACCACTGAGTGGTGGCGGCACCGTTATCGCCAGCGAAGTCTTTCCAGGTCTTCATGCTGGTGACGCGTTGTTGCGGATCATAACCGTATTCCACAGGGTAGGTGCGGACACCCCAAGTGCGCTTGATCTTCCCGGTGGGGTAAAAGCTGGTATGGGTTTCCGCGTCGTCGGGATGGGTGACTTCCTGTATTTTCTCAAATCGAACTCTCAATCTAAATAACCAAACAAGAACAGTTCATTACACTGACCGACTCCATGATAAGCATAGATGGTCATTCCATCTTCTTGTTTCGTATATCGCGATACGCCGTTATTGCACCTTTTCTCATCAGGTATCCAGCTTGGGACAGTTGAATCGGAAAAATACTGGTCGACGCTCGACTTGAACAAATCAATTATTAAGTTTTTATTCGGGTCGTCCTCTGCGAAACTCCCGTCTAATGAATACGCATCAAGTATCGTCGCTGTCTCATTATCAGCATCAACCTCAAGTCTAACAACGAAGCTGTATCCTCCGACAGCGCCTTTTGAATAGAAGTCTATCTCCTTATCTTTAAGTGCGTCACTAAAAGAAATGTAACTTCTAACTTCTTCCTCGCTCAAAGGTTTACGCTCGAAGAAACCACAGGAGCAAAGGCCACTGAGGCAAAAAAGGGCAAGTATAGTTTTGCTCATAATAATTACTGGTATCCAACGGTGTGTGATGTTTTCATATAGTCCAAAGCGTAAATCCGAAAATCAGCACCTACACCCGGAACATCGTCGCGGACCCTAATCAACCAATCGTCTTGAATAAGACCCCACAGGCCAAACGAGTCGCCAGGGTTGAAATCGGCTGTGTCGTAAGCTTCAAGATCAAGCCCAAATTCCATCGAACACTCTTTCTTTAAGCAATCGTGGTCGATAGTGATGCCGGAATTATGGTTTACGGCATCAGCACGCCATTGCGATATGAAGGGTGTCGCATTATTCTGGAACGCAGATGTCGCGGTGCTTCCGATTGGCCCGTTAACATGCGACCGACCATCTGGAGCATTTTTGCATAAGGTTTTAAGTGTTTGTAGGTTATTGAAGACCCATTCATCTTTCATTGCTCTTTTAGCCGTTCCGCGATCATCGAAGTCGCTCCAGCTCAATTTCATCGGCGTGCCAGAACCTCCAAGCCAGTGTGCGAATAGGTGCCATGACAAAGCTTGTCCCATGCCTAGATAATCAACGCCGTTCACGGAATCATTATCTAACATAGCGAAAAGGTTGATTCCGCCGCTTTCCTCAATTTTATCCCTTCCGAGCCATCTGCCCTTGTTCGGCGAATAATACCGAAAACCATAATAGAATAGCCCAGTTTCAAAATCCTCATATTTCGTGGAGAACCCGAAAGGCAACCCAGCACTGACGCCGCTCTGCACTAGCGTTTCGCCGAAGGCTCCATATTCGGCAGTTCCAGAGAGTGAACCACCACTTAAATCGATCCATGCAATAATGTTGCCGTTGGCATCAAATCCCGGTGCGTAATCCGCACCCGATTGACTAGACCAAAGCAGACCACCAACTCCACCGACGCCCTGTGGTGTGCCGCTGAGGTCGAGGCCCCAGACGTGCGAGCGGATAACCGCATCACTGTTCATCGCGTCGTATTCGGCGAGTAGGTTCCAGCCGTCGTAGAGGAATTTAATCTGCGCCGTCGTCGTCCATGACGATGTGCCGGAATCATAAGCCTGAACCGTCTTTTGGATGCGTCGGCTGCGGCTGTCGTAAGCGAATTCGAGCCTTTGCCGGGCAACCGAAGCGGGCAGGTCGGTGCGCGACTCCATGGC
>JAAAPI010000206.1 GCA_009908325.1 Verrucomicrobiota bacterium
CGAGGCCCGCCCTCGTAGGAGACGATCGGCAGGTGCTGCCCGAAGACGTTGAAAATCGAATCCTTCAAACCGGCATCGAACCCGCCGCCGATCTCGGCCGCATCCGGTCCGCCCCCGGCGAAGGTCGCGCCGGAAAAGATGCGCGTTTTCCACTCGCGGAAGGTGGCGTCGAAGTGCTCATGAATCCGGGGGCCCGCCCAGTAGGGGTCCCCGTTCGGCACGGACTCGGGCACCGGGCTGCCGTTTCGCGTAAAATCCTGCGGCGTGAGAAACCAGGGGTCGCTTCCGCCGCGCCGGCGCACCGCTTCCTGATAGGCCCAGTCCTGGATGCCGTTGCCGAAGTAGGTGGTCGGCGCGATCACGTCCGCATCGACGGCGGGCGTCAGCGTGGGCCCATAGCTGTGCAGCTCCGCGAGGAAGGCATCGGTGTAGCTCGAACTGCCCGTCCAGACGCCGGCCGTACGCACCAGGCGGCTCGACCCGCCAAAGACCTCCTGGAAGATCTGCCAGACCTGCGCATAGCGCCGCGCGTTGAAGACCGGCTTGCTGATCCCGGCGGCATCGGCCTGCGCCTGTGCCCAGTTTCCCTGGGGGAAGGAGTTTCCGTTGCTCCAGATTTCGTTGGAGTATTCGACCCAGACTTGCAGCCCCGGGTCCAGCGGCGGGTAGACCGGATTGGCCTGCGGCGAGGTGTAAGGCTCGGTCCCGTCCGACCCGTAGCGAAAGAGATTGGCCAGCTTGCGCACATAGGTATCGGTGGCGAGGTGCGGCACACAAATCCACGGGTCGAGGCCCGTCTGATTGGCCAGCGCGACGACATGCTCCCAGGCGATTCCCGTCGAGCGGTCGCCGGGGAAGGTCACCGCCTGCCCATTTCCGTCGACATACCAGGTCAATCCGGCCGCCGGACTCCGCCGGTTGAGCACGCCATGCTGGTGCCGGTGCGTGGGCGGACGGCGGTCCGCCCAGTCGCGCTGAGGGCTCTGGTTCGTCGAGCTCCAGTCCATGAAGCGCAAGTGGTTGAGCGGCATGTCCGCCAAATTGGCTAAGAAAGTGGGATGCCAAAACTGGCCCTCCAGCGACTGCTGTTCGGGATCCGCCGGGTCCGGCAGCCAGACCTTGATCCCGGTGATCGGGTTGGCCGAATTGACGGCCTCGACCACGAGGTGCCCCGGCGCATCTTCCGGCCCGAAGCGGTAGACCCGCCGCCCGTCGACCAGCATGCCGGTGGCCGCACCGGAAGATTCCGCCGCGAGGTAGGTGGCACCGCCCATACCCAGCCGCAAGTCGGCCTCGCCCTTCCAGGTCAGCACCCACTTGCCGACGCCGCTGCCGACCCGGGCCGGAAAGGAACTCGGCAGGGCGGCGTCGTAGTTGGCGTGAAAAGGCCACATGAGCGTGCGCAGCTTCTTACCCGGATTTAAATACTGCGGATACCCGTTGGCATCGAACTGCGCGTTCCCCTCGTAGGGAATGGTCTGACCCCACTCCCCGGAGCCAAACTGCAGCCAGTCCGCTGCGGTCAACATGGTGTTGGCAAACGGACTCCCTTCCCAGTAGGCAAAACCACCCAGCCCCATCCCGACCGGTCGCAGCGTAGCGGGTGCGTCCGCCATCAATCCGGAAGCGAACAAAAACGAAAATACGGATAAAAGGACCCGCTTTCTTCTCTCAATCTTCTGTGGCAACAGATCGATAAAATTGATGAAAAATCAGATTAAAGACAACCAAAAACCGAGTGATCCCAGAAAGTTGACCGCGCTATTCATTATGCCCTGCTTTTCCATTTTAGAAGCGACAATCCTGTCGCTTCCTCACGGCAAAAGCGCCAGCCCAACCAGCGGCCCAACCGGACTACATGGCGACGATTCAAGGTCCCACAAAACCGATTGACCTGCCTAATTGTCTAGCCAACGTAAGCTCTGTGGAAGCAATTATCGTCGACTTACACTGCAAGAACGAAGCCGTTCTCCAGGCGCTGGACCGTAACGAAGAGGTGCGGGGCCTTTACCGTGGTCAACTGCGGGGGCGCATCTTGCCCGCTCGCAAATCTGGTTCCGGGCAGTCGGTCGAAGCACATCCCTTTTTCGGCTCAGCGGAGCCATCGGAGTCGGTGGCGGACGTCGTCCACCATTTTTTCAAACCGTTTAAACCTTCCGCCCGTTGAGCTATCCCAACGCACCCCGCAACCCGCTCAATACCGCCGAACTGTTGCCCAAGCCCTGGCAACGGGCGCTCTACCGCCCAGTCCAGCCGTTGGTCGAGCGCTGGTTCGACTTCAACGGCGCCTGGAAACTCTACGCCGACGCTGGCGGCGATCCCGCTGAGGCCGGGCCGTTTGCCCGGGATATCCTCCGCCTGCGAAGCGTCGAATGGTCGCTGCCGGAAACAGACCTCGCCAAACTTCGCGCCCTCGACGGCCCCCTCGTCATCGCCGCCAACCACCCCTACGGCGGGATCGACTCGTTCATCCTGATCGACCTGCTGGAGCAGATCCGCCCCGGCAACTGGAAGATTTTTTCCAACCAAATCCTGAAAAACGTGCGGCCGCTTATCCCGCACCGCATCCCGGTGGATGCCCTGGGCATGAGCGAAGATGGCTACCGGACCAACGCCCGCGCCATGCGCACCGCCCTGCAGCATCTGCGCCAGGACGGCTGCCTCGCGCTCTTCCCCGCCCGCCGGGTGGCCTACCGCGATTCGCAGCTCGGCGCGGTCGTCGATTTCGACTGGTCCGACCACGCCGTCAAACTCGCCGCCCGCACCGGGGCGCACCTCGCTTGCCTGCATTTTCCGGGGCACAACAGCGAGCGCTTTCTGCGCATCCCGCGGGAATATCCCCGCCTGCGCGGCCTCCTACTCTGCCGCGAGCTGACTCAATCCCCCGCCCGCAAGCTTCCACTCCGTATCGCCACCATGCTTGACCCAAAAGATACCGCCGATCTCACCAAGGATCCTCGCGCCGCACAAAAGCTGCACGCACGGGTCCACCTGCAGGACGACCTCCGCGCTTTCCCGGGAAAGCCAACATCCGAATCCCGGGAAGAAGATCCTGCGTCAGCGGACAGGGAAGAGGCGGACCCACATATGCAGCTTCCTTTCCGTGTCGGCCATAGCTCCAAACATTCAGGGGTTGGAGCGAAGGCGGAAGGCAGCCGCCCCACATCGGCCATGACAGCCGCCCCGGACGCGGCCTTCCGCCTCTTCAAAAACGGCACCTTTGAGGTGTATCTCTTTCGCGGCGACAAAAGTCCGCAGCAACTCGACACCCTTGGCCGGGCCCGCTCGGTCACCTTCCGCGCCGCCGACCAGGGAACGGGCAAGGAGATCGACCTGAGCCCCGAAGACAACTACTACCACCACCTCGTGGTCTGGGATACGGAGGCAGGCTGCCTCGCCGGGGCCTACCGAATCGGCATCGTGCCGGAGATCCTCCGCGACCACGGACAGTCCGGCCTCTACCTCGACCATGTCTTCCATATCGATCCGGCATTTTTCGAGCGCTTCCCCCACTCCATGGAGCTCAGCCGCTCCTTCGTGCTGCCCGACTACCAAAAGGACAACCGCGTGCTACCGCTACTCTGGAAAGGCCTCGCCGCCGCCTCGGACCAACACGCCGTCGACACACTTTTCGGCTCGGTCACCATCTCCAACGCGCACCATGCGGCCACCCGCGCCCTCCTGGTCGAATATTTGAAAAAAAACTACGCGGACGATCCGGAAGCAATCCGGCTGATCCGCGCCCGCGAGCCCTTCGTTCCCGAAACCCGCTACCACCCCCTCGTGGCCGAAGCCTATGCCGGCGAAGGCATCAATGCCCTCAACCCCCTTATCCAGGAAATCGAAGGCGGCGAACGGGCTATCCCGCCCCTCATGCGTTACTACTGCCAGCTCGGGGCGAAATACATCGACTACCACGTCGAAGCCGACTTTGGCAACGCCCTCTACTGCCTCCTGAGGGTTCACCTCCCGAGCATCCCGGAAGGCTACAAAAAGCGCTTTTCCCAGTAAACTTTTGACAAACCGACCAGTCTGTTCTTTATTTAGAACATGCGCAAAACGAATCTAAAGCCCCACATCATTGAAACCGCCGGTGGCTTGTTTGCCCGCAAGGGTTACGGCAATGTGGGGATCAATGAGATTCTCAAAGCGGGCGAAATTGCCCGGGCGAGCTTCTATCATCATTTTGAGAGCAAGGAAGCCCTCTGTGCCGCCTGGCTGGAATCCCTCCACGAGCGCTCCGTGAATCAGCACCGCGCTCTCCTCGAAAGCAGGAAAAAACCAGCCACCATCGTGCGCGACTACTTCAAGGCCCTCAAAAACTGGCTCATCGAAAACGACTACCGTGGCTGCCCCTACTCCAATACCGGCACCTTTCTGCAGGACGAGGCCCCCCGGATTCGGGCCGCCATCGAGCGCCACAAAATCTTCCTCCGCGACTTTTTCATCGGACTCGCCCAACGAATCCGCCCCGGAGGCGGACGCGAGCTCGGCGAACAACTCTTCCTCCTCTACTCCGGCGCCACCACCGAAGCGCAAAATCTGCGGACCACCTGGCCGATCGACCGTGCTGCGCGTGCCTCGGAGCGGCTCTGTACGCTTTAGCTTGAATCGGCCGTGGAATCAGACAAAACCCGGGCATGGCTGAATCAATTGAAAAAGCGAACGCCTGGCTGCAAGGCTTGGAAAACGCTTACCCACAGGAGGACTGGCAGGCACTCCTCCAGCCGGACCGCTCCACTCCATGCTCAGCCGCCAAATTGGATCTGGCCCGCAATGCCGCTGACGTCCGTCGGCAGTTGGAAGCCAGAACCAGCGATACGACCATCCAGCAGGTCCTTCTTCCCGGCGAGAATGAAGCTTCCATCGAGGCCTACCTCGCCAATATCGAAAATTGCATCGGAACCGTTCAGCTGCCCCTCGGTATCGCCGGACCAGTCCGCATACGTGGCTCAGCCGCCAGAGGTGACTTCCCGCTACCGCTGGCCACTCACGAAGCGGCGCTTGTCGCTTCCTACCATCGAGGCGCAATCGCCATCTCCGAAGCGGGCGGCTGCACCGCCGTCACTCTGAATGAGGGCGTCAGCCGTGTCCCTTGCTTCACCTTTGAGCGCATCCACCAAGCCGCTTCATTTCTCGCTTGGGCCGTGCCACAGCAAGACACCTTCAAAAAGATCGCTGAGTCCACAACCACCCACGGTAAACTGACCGAAATCAAAATTACCGTGGAGGGTAACCACGTCTTTCTCCACTTTTACTACCATACCGGCGATGCTGCCGGCCAGAACATGGTCACGGTGGCGACTCAGGCCGTAGTGGATCACATCCTGGCTCATTCACCCGTTCAGCCATATCGTGCCTACGTCGAGTCCAACCTGTCCGGCGATAAGAAAGCCAGCGCCATGTCCTTCAGCACCGTCCGGGGTAAAAAAGTGACCTGCGAAATCGTTCTACCCGCTGCCATCCTGAAAAAACGCCTCGGGACCAGCGCCGACGAAATGGAGGACTATTGGCGCGTTTCCTCCATCGGCGGCGTGCTCTCCGGAAGCCTCGGGATCCAGGGTCACTATGCCAATGGCCTCGCCGCGCTTTTCATCGCCTGCGGCCAGGATGCCGCCTGCGTCGCAGAAGCCGCCATTGGCGTGACCCGCTTCGAAAGACGCGGAGACGACCTTTACGCCGCAGTCACCTTGCCCAACCTGATTGTCGGCACCGTCGGAGGCGGCACCGGACTGCCCACGCAGAGTGCCTGCCTGAAACTTCTGTGCCTCCGGGGGACGGGCCACGCCAGGGCCTTTGCCGAAGTCTGCGCCGCTACCGCACTGGCTGGCGAACTTTCGATCATCGCCGCGCTTGCCTCCGGCAAGTTCACCCGTGCCCACGAGGTTCTGGCACGTCGGCGCAAGCGAAACCATGGTAGCAACGACGCGAAATGAACCGTTGGATTCTTTATCAAAAAGAGCGCTTTCCCCTGCATCAGCACGGGCCCCTTGTCTTTGCTTTCAGCTTTTCCGCACTCATTTTTTCCCGCTTGTTGCGAGGGGAAGCCAGCCTCCCCTCGTTGTCCCAAACGTCTGTCGCCTTTGCCTCCGCACTCCTCTTTTTCCTGCAACTGCGAATCGCCGACGAATTCAAGGATTTCGAGGAAGACCGCCGCTATCGACCATATCGGCCCGTTCCTCGCGGCCTGATCCGGCTTCGGGAACTGGCTGCCGTCTTCATCCTCTGCGCCATCCTGCAAGTGTTGCTTGCGCTCTGGCTGCACCCCCCGCTCCTCATTCTTCTCGCTATCACCTGGCTCTACCTGACAGCCATGAGCAAGGAGTTTTTTGTGCGGGATTGGCTCACGGCCCGACCGGTTACTTATCTCTGGTCGCACATGCTGATCATGCCGTTGATCGATCTCTACGCCACATCGTGCGACTGGTTGGTTCACGGAGCCGTGCGTCCGCCCGAAGGGATTATCTGGTTTCTCATCGTCAGTTTCTTCAACGGCGTGCTTATCGAGTTCGGGCGCAAGATCCGCGCTCCCGAGGATGAGGAAACCGGCGTCAATACTTACTCTGCCCTCTGGGGACCGACCATCGCCGCCCGCGTTTGGATCGGCGCGCTGACTCTCAACCTATGCGCCGCAGCCATGGCGGCCAGCCGGACCGATACCCTTGGGATCACCCTGCTCCTCCTTCTTCCCGCCTATCTGGCAGCTTTCGCCTTCGCCGCCCGGTTCCTCCGGTCCAAGGCCACCAAAGCAGCCCAACGCATCGAACTGGCCTCCGGCCTCTGGACCCTCACCATGTATCTAACGCTTGGCCCCGTCGCCTGGGGTGTTCATTACTTCCTGCGCTAATGCCTCAATACCTTCCCGATTCCACCCCCGGCACCCTGGCTCATCTGGGCGGAAAAGGCTACGCCCTGACACAACTCGCCGCAGCCGGTTTCCAGGTCCCCGAGTGGTTCGCCGTCACTCCCGCCTTCTACCGGGGGAGCACAGCCGATGAAGCGTCAATTCGCCAATATACATTCGACCCCGGGGACCTCGACGCGCTTCGACAAGCCCTCGTCAAACTCGGAGGCGACTCTTTCGCCGTGCGCTCCTCCGCCATCGATGAGGATGGTGCGCAAACCTCCTTCGCCGGGCAGCTCGATTCTTTCCTCAACGTGCCGGCCGAAGCAGTTCCGGAGCGTGTCAAACAAGTCTGGCTCTCCAACTTCAGCCGACGCGTCGATACCTACCGCTCGGAAAATAAAATCGCCTTCGCCAGTGGATTGCCCGCCGTCATTGTCCAGCGCATGGTAGCCGCCGACGCTGCCGGGGTTGCCTTCAGTGTCGACGTCATCACCGGGCGCTGGTCCGTCGCTCTGGTTAACGCCGTCGAAGGTCTTGGCGAAAAACTCGTCTCGGGAGAAGCCGATGCCGACGGCTGGAAAATCGACCGCGACGGGCAAATCATCGAGCACACACCGTCCGCTCCCGGTACGCCCTCCGCTCTCCATAACGCCCAGGCTATCGAAGTGGCCCGTCTGGCTCGTCGCTGCGAAGTCCACTTCGGCTGCCCGCAAGATATCGAATGGGCCCTGGAAGGTGATCAAATCCACCTCCTCCAATCGCGCCCAATCACCACGCTGCATCGTTTGAGTGACCCCGACGGCACCCTGAACATCTGGGATAATAGTAACATCGCCGAAAGTTACGGTGGCGTGACCACTCCGTTGACGTACTCATTCGCCCACTACATTTACAAGGAGGTTTACCAGCAGTTTTGCCGTATCATGCACGTGCCGGAGTCGGTCCTTGCCGACAATCGATCCATCTTCAACAGCATGTTAGGGCTGATACGCGGACGGGTCTACTACAACTTAATGAGTTGGTATCGCATGTTGGCTCTCCTCCCCGGGTTCCGCTTTAACCGAAAGTTTATGGAGCAGATGATGGGTGTGCGCGAAAGCCTGCCCGAGTCGGTGCTCGCCGAGCTGGAAGACGAGAGACCCGGTGCCCGCATCAAAGACGCAGGACGCTTGGCCTGGGCACTGGTTGGCCTTGTTCGGGCACAGTGGTGTCTGCCATCCATGATTCGGGATTTTTATGCACATTTTGACGCCACCTTAAAATCCAACCCCCGCCCATTGGAAACAATGCGCCCCGATGAGCTATGCGCTCATTTTCATACCCTGGAAGAACAACTGCTCAACCGCTGGAATGCACCCCTCGTCAACGACTTCTTTGCCATGATCTACTTCGGTGCGCTGCGCTCGCTCACCGAAAAATGGTGCGGCGATGCCGACGGAACCTTGCAAAACGGTCTGCTTTGCGGCACCGGCCAAATCATAAGTGCCGAGCCCGCAAAACGCATCCAGAAAATGGCGAAAATCGCCAGCGAAGACGCCGAATGGACCCATCTCCTCTGCGAGGCTGATGCCGCCGAAATTCGCCAGCGGCTTCCGCAGTATCCGGACTTTGAAAACGAGTATAACACCTACCTCGCCCGTTTTGCCGACCGCTGCCTGAATGAACTTAAACTCGAAAGCGCCACTCTGCTTGACGACCCCCTGCCACTGCTTCGATCCATTGGAAATTTGGCCCGCCGCCTCCGCGACGGCCAAATCCAGCCACACGACATCGAAACCCGCTTGAGGGAAGATTCGGAAAAGCAGTTACGCAAAAAACTAAGCGGTAAACCCCTTCGAACACTCATTTTCCGATACGTGCTGAAAAACGCCCGCCGCCGTGTGCGCGACCGGGAAAATCTGCGATTCGAACGCACCCGTTTATTCGGGCGCATCCGGACGATTTTCCTGGAGTGCGGTAAACGACTCGCCTCAGTCGGCGCCCTGGAGGCCCCACGGGACGTCTTTTACCTGGAGATCTACGAAATCATTGGATTCATCGAAGGCACCGGTTCCACTACCAATCTCAAAGGCCTTGTCGAACTGCGGCGGAAAGAATACACCCAGCACGCCGAGACGGCCGCACCAGCGGATCGCTTCGAGACACGCGGCACCGTGCCGATCGGCCACCGTTTCGAAGCCCGTGAAAAATCCTCAAAGGACGACCCCACTCCCGAACCGGACGGGCTCAGAGGTATCGGGTGCTGCCCGGGGCGTGTGCGAGGTCAGGCTAGAGTTATCATCGATCCGAGTGGTGCCCATATTCGCAGCGGCGAGATCCTCGTGGCCGAACAAACTGATCCCGGCTGGATCACCCTCTTTCCATCCGCCGCCGGCGTGCTGGTTGAACGCGGCAGCCTGCTCTCTCACTCAGCTATCGTTTCCCGCGAAATGGGCATCCCGGCGATCGTCTCCATTCGCGGACTCCTCGACCGCGTCCAAACAGGCGATTGGCTAGAGTTCGACGGCCAAACCGGCATCGTCCGCAAAACCCAAGCCCCGCAAACATGACCGAAGCGGCCCAGCATGCAGACTTTTCCCGGATTCGCTACGCCCAAGTGTGGGAGGATGCCGACATCCTGGTCGACGCACTCAATATCGGCCCGTCAACCAACTGCCTGTCTATCGCCTCCGCAGGCGATAATGCCCTCGCCTTGCTTGCCCGAAACCCGAAGAAGGTCGTCGCGATCGACCTCAATCCCGCCCAGCTCCACTGCCTCGCCTTGCGGGTTGCCGCTTTCCGCAGACTCGACCACCACGAATTACTCGAACTCATCGGCTCGCGCCCCAGCGAGCGGCGCGGACAACTCTACCAAGCATGTCGCGCTTTTATGGATACGGCGTCCCGGTCATTTTGGGATGCGCACCCCGAGGATATACGACGCGGTATCGGCCACGCCGGAAAATTCGAAGCCTATTTTGCACGCTTCCGCAGGCAGATGATTCCGCTGATCCATCCCCGTCGCCGTGTCGATGCATTGTTCGCCGCGCAAACACCTGTCGAGCGACGGACCTTTTATGCACGACATTGGAACAACCGGCGGTGGCGTGCCTTGTTCAAACTCTTTTTCTCCCGCTTCGTCATGGGGCGACTCGGACGCGACCCGGCATTCTTCAATTATGTCGAAGGCTCCGTGGCCGAGCGAATACTTACCCGCACGCGCTATGCGCTGACCGAGCTGGACCCGAAGGCGAACCCTTACCTGCAATGGATTCTTTACGGCGAACACCGAAGCGCCCTGCCCTTTTATCTCAGAGCAGAAAACTTCGAGATCATCCGGCGCAATCTCGATCACTTGGAGTGGCACCCCGGCACAATCGAGGAATTTGTCGAACAAGCCGGGGAGGAACGCTATCAGGCTTACAATCTGAGCGATATCTTTGAATACATGTCCGAAGCCAACATGGCATCTATCCTCCGGGCACTCCTCGGCATCAGCGCCCCCGGGGCGCGAATCGCCTACTGGAACATGCTCGCCCCGCGCTCCCGACCCGAGAGCTTGCGCGACCGCATCCGGCCCCTTGGATCACTCAGCGCCGAGCTCTTTGCCCGGGACAAAGCCTTTTTTTACAGCCGTTTCGTTGTCGAGGAGGTCGCCCCATGATACATCCTCTACCCGGCATTTTCCTGATTCTCGGCCTGCTCGGTCTCGCGCTCGGATGCCTCCGCATCTTGTCGCTCCCACCGGAGCTGAGCCGCAAAGCCGTCCACCTCATCCTTGGGCTGGCCTGCCTGAGTTTCCCCTGGCTCTTCAAAAGCTTCTGGCCGGTGGGCCTGCTTTGCCTCGCCAGCATCAGCAGTCTGCTCTGGCTCCGAAAGCAAAAGGGGGCTCTAAACTCCGTGCTCCACGCCGTGCCCCGTGAATCGTGGGGCGACCTTTGTTTCCCCATCGCCGTCGCCTTGCTCTTTTTGCTGATGCGCGATCCCATTCCGGACTATATTGTCCCGCTCCTCCTGCTCACACTCGCGGATGCCGTCGGTGCTTTGATCGGCGTGCGCTACGGCCAATCCAAATACAGCACCGACGAGGGCTTTAAATCGCTGGAAGGCTCGCTCGCATTTTTCCTCACCGCCTTTCTTTGCACGCATATTTGCCTCCTGCTTGGCACCGCTACAGGACGCGCCGAATCGCTCCTCATCGCGGCCATCATCGGCTTGTTGATTATGTTGCTCGAGGGCATTTCCCGCCGTGGCATGGATAATCTCTGGATCCCTCTGGCCAGCCATTTACTGGTCAATAACTACCTCGACATGGGCTGGCAGTCGCTGACCGGACGGTTGCTCCTCCTTATTGTTATCCTGCTTTTTTTCCTGATCCTGCGTTGCCGCAGCGACGCCAACGACAGCGTGCTCCTCGCGTCGGCCCTAGTCCTCTACCTCATTTTTGCCGTTGCCGGCTGGGTATGGGCGATCACACCTGTGGCCCTCGCCCTCGTCTACGGCATGCTCTGCTCGACTCCCCTAAAAGGACCCCAGCCCCGACACGGGCAGGCCGATCTACTCGCTGTCTGCGGCGCTGGCTTACTTTGGCTGTTTCTCTCCAAAAACAGCTCCTCGATCGATCTGACCCTACCCTTTATCGCATCTTGGGCGGCACAGATAGCAATTCTTTTGGCGGCGCACATGACTTGGAGACATCCAGACGCACACACCACGCCTATTCTTGTGCTCGGTGCCACTCTCGGCGGTCTCCTCAGTCTGCCCAGCCTATTGCTGATTTATCAGGGAAGTGCTCTGGCGATCGCGTTTAGCCTCATCCTCGCCGGGTCCGGGCTCGCCGCTGCTTGTCTCTGGAAACTGGAATGGCAACGCACTGGAAGCACCCTGACTCCCGGGCGCCCCCTCCGTCAATTTGCCTACGGTTTGGCCGCCTCCATTCCAGCCCTCACCATCAACCTCTTTTGAGTATGCACCTAAAATGCGCACATTCTCCAAACGATTGGCACTCGCTTCAACCTGCCTCAGGGCTCGCCCTACTCAGCTCTGAGGAATACCGGTCACTTCAACCCAGCCAACACTGCTTACTCCTCGAAGGGGACGTCGTGCACGCACGTTGTTCGGTATGGCTTCGCTCTCTCCCGAAGAACGGACCCCATCCACCCATCGCCGTTGGTCACTTCGCCGCACGTGATGCCGCCTCAGGGCACGAACTCCTCCGCAAAACGGTCAATTGGCTCCAGGCGACCGAAAAAGGCGCCGTCATCGGCCCGATCAACGCCAACACCTGGCATAACTACCGCATGGTTACCGAGCAAAGCACCCGTCCGCCGTTTTTATTCGAACCAGCCCACCCGGACTTTTACCCCGAAGCTTGGATACGCGCCGGGTTTCAGCCCATGGCCGAATTCCATTCGGCTCACATGCCACCTCAGCTTGAAGAAGATCCGCGACTGGCCAAAGTCAAAATGCGCCTGAACGAATTAGGTATTCATATCCGGAATCTAAATACGGACGACTACAACGAAGAGCTCCGACGTCTCTACTCCGTGGCACGAATCAGCTTTGCCGAAAATCTCCTCTATACTGAAATAGCCGAAGCCGACTTTCTGGCACTCTACCGGCCTTTGAAAAAAATCCTGCAGCCCGAGTTCATCTGGCTTGCCGAGCACGCGGGGCGCTGCGTGGGCTTCTGCTTCTGTATCCCTGATCTCGCCCAGGCAAAACGGGGCGATGTCGTGGATACACTTATCGTCAAAACCCTCGCCACCCTCCCGGATCGAAGCTATGCGGGGCTCGGTCTTTGGCTAACCCGGATCGCCCACCAAGCAGCCGCCGCGAACGGTTATGCCTCGGTCATCCACGCGCTGATGCACCCAGGGAGCCGGATCAAGCATTTCGGAAAAGAAGATATGGAAATCTTCCGCCGCTACACACTCTATCAGCAGGATCTGAAAAAATGAACCTCGTCGAACTCCTCGAGGCCCGCGCCGATCAATGCCCGAACCAAACCGCGCTGATCGACGGTCACTGCGGGCGCGAGCGGATGATTTCCTTCGCCAGCCTTCAAACCAAAATCAACGCCTGCGCCCAAAAACTGCAAACTGCCGGATTGGGCACAGGCACGCAGACACTCGTCTTGGTTCCCATGCAGGCTGAACTCTACATCACCCTCGCCGCGCTCTGGAAGATTGGAGCCACCGCCCTCTTTCTCGATCCCTCTGCGGGCCGTCAGCACATCGCCGAATGCTGCCTCCGCACGCGACCGGCTGCTGTCATCGGGATCCCGAGCGCTCGTCTGCTCTGGTGGCTTAATCCCGCCCTGCGTCGAATCCCGAAAAAACTCGTCTGGGGCCATGACCTGCGAATTGAAGCAAGCGCCAAACATACCGTTCCAGCGGCTACGGTAGCACCGGACACCCCCGCCATCCTTACCTTCACCAGCGGCAGCACAGGTGCGCCCAAAGGTGCCATCCGCACCCACGGGTTACTCCATGCCCAATACCGCGCACTGGAATCGGCCATCGAGCTCAAAGCGGGCGAGATTGAGTTGGCCACAATGCCGATAATCGCCCTCGTCAATCTCGCAGCAGGTATAACCACCCTCATCCCTGATGCCGATCTGAAACGACCCGGATTCGTCAAAATCAAACCGATATTACAGCAAATAAAGAAATACGCTCCAAACCGCTGTGTCGCCTCCCCCGCCTTTCTGCAGCGGTTCCCTCCCGAAACCGGATCCCTCCAAAAAATTTATACCGGGGGCGCACCCGTCTTTCCGCGAGGCCTACGCCACATCCAGGCGGCTTTTCCAGAATCCGCGATCACCGTGCTTTACGGCTCCACCGAAGCCGAACCAATCAGCCATGTAAATTGGTCGGCAATCGGCCCCGAAGAGCATCGAGCCATCGCGGCCGGGGCCGGTCTCCCCGTCGGCCCCGTCGCGCCCGAAACCGAAGTCCGCATCATCCAGGATCAGTGGGGCTCCGGCATAAACCCTGAATCCGTATACGCATGGAACGCACTCCAATGCCCGCTCGGGCAGACAGGCGAAATCGTCGTGACCGGCGACCATGTCATCCCCGGCTACCTTGATGGGATTGGCGACGTTGAAAACAAGATTCACGTCGCCGGGAAAGTCTGGCACCGCACTGGCGATGCCGGTTATTTTGATGCGCGGGGTCGACTTTGGCTGATGGGACGCTGCGCCGCCAAATTCAGAATCGGCACCCAATCCATCTATCCATTCGCGCTTGAATGCGCCGCCGTCGAGCACTTCAACGTCGCCATCGCCGCGTGCTGCGAGAGCAAGGGGGAGCCAACACTCTTCTTGCCCGATAGTTTCCGTGGTCCGCTCCCGCGCACATTCTATTGTGACCCCATCACCATCCACCGTGTCGCACGCATAAAAATTCCACTCGACAAGCGGCACAATGCGAAGGTCGATTACACCGGATTGCAGGCCCTTTAAGTAAAGCGACCCCTCGCTCCCGCCCCACATCCAAAAATTTTTCTTTTTTTCGGAATAGACCGACCGTTCTGTTCTCTTACCTGTGTCGAAACAATAAAAACCAAAAACAAAAACACAGCCATGACCGAACAGAACAAAGAACTCACCCAAGCACTCCTTCACGCAGCGGGCACGCTATTTGCCGAGACAGGCTATGGCCAGACCGATGTCGAAAGCATCGCCCGCGAGGCCGACATCGACCCGGCCTTCATCTACTCCAGAATTTGTCGCCGACTTCTTCGTTACCCTGGCCCTCGACATCGCCTGGAGCCACGGCGAAGCCGAACGCCTCGGCCACCAGCTGTTTCTCCTCTACTCCGCCGCGACCACCGAAGCTAAAAACCTTGAAGCCATCTGGCCGATCGAGCGCGCCCGGGACATCGCCCTTGATCTGTGCGAGGCAGCCCGTGACGGCAAGCGCCTCAGCGTAACCCAAGCCGCAAGTTAAGGAATAAAGCCAGGACCTTCTGCGTCACCACCTTCGAATCACCAAAAACTGAAAACCAGATAACTGAAAACCAGAAAACCAAAAAACTATGAAAACAGAAAAACACACCCGCCGCGCCCTGACCAGGGGTATCACGCTCATCGCCGCACTTGGCCTCTCCATTGGCTCACTTCAGGCCAAGGACTACCAGCTCACCAAGCAGGACATAAAATGGACCGGATCGATGCCCGCGAAAACGCACGAGGGACAGCTGACCCTGAAGTCCTTCGACGCCGACATCACTGACAGCGGTAAGGTCACGTCTCTCGAAGCCGTGATCGATATGACGAAAATCAACGTCACCGATCTGGAAGGCAAAAAGCGCGACAAGCTGACCGGCCACCTGGAGAGCGACGACTTCTTCCATGTGGAGAAACACCCCACCGCCACCTTTGTGCTCGACGAGCACAAAGGCGAGAAGTTCCACGGCACCCTGACCATTCGTGGTGTCTCGCAAAAGGTGGCGCTGCCCGCCCGGGTCAGCGGCCACCCCGACCGCGGCTGGATCCTCTCCGGTGACTTCGACTACGACCGCAACGAGTTCGGCGTCGACTACCAGAACAGCGGACTGTTCGGCTTCATGAACGCCGCCAAGAGCAAACTGATCGACGATATGATCGACGTCAGCGTCCAGATCCGTCTGGAGCCGAGGGGCTAAAGGATTCTTCCCTACCTGCCCACCTTCAAAAGGTGGGCGGTAGTTCCGTGGCGTGCTCGCTTATAGCCTCCTGCGTTGCCGAACGTGGCGTGCTCGCTGACGAGCGCCTACGGAGCCTTCGGTCTTACCCGCCGCTTATTCTCCAGCCCACAAGTGGTTGGCAAATTTTCTGTTGACCCTTCAACACCTATCCGACGTCTAGCGCTTGATCTTTCAAAAAAACCGAAAGACAAGATAGCTGACCCGACACAGGCGTCCGCAAGCGGACACGCCACCCGGGTGACGGCACGTTGGCGGAGTGCCCCGCAAGACAAAGAAAACAGCGCCCCATGGACCCACAGCACCTCATCGTCCTTGTCATCGGGATCGTCGGTTCGCTGACGGTCCACCTATCCCAGGGGCTGCTCAAACTCGCGATCCTGCGGCGCGCCGATGGGGCGGGTGGCCGTCGCAACTCGTTTCTGTACACCACGGGCTTGGTCCTCAACCTTTCTGCGCCGCTCTGGGTGATTCTAGCCAACCGCTTCGGGCCGACCGTGCTCTATACCTCGATGTATGCCACGGGCTTGCTGGGGCTGATCCTGTTCTCTTGCTGGAAACTGGGTCGCCCACTGCGCGCTGCCGAGGGCTTTGGTGCCTTGTTGATCATGATTGGATCGGCGGTCGTGGTTCTCGGCTACCAGCGGGGCGGAATCACTGAGATGGAGACGACCGCCCCTGGCTGGTTGCTGGGTGCCGCGCTCATGCTCGCCCTGCTGCTGATTCCGGGAGTCCGACTGGCCGAGCATTGGGAATGGCTGCCCACCGGACTCGTCATGGGCGGCTTTGGCGGGGCGTTTCTCGCAATCGACTCCCTACTAAAGGGCGTCGCCCAAGCCGAAGGCGGCGCAGGCGCCTTTCTGCCTATCAGCGGCACGGGTTGGACTCTCTTTGCCCTCAGCTTTCTCGGAGCGGCCGCCGCGCTCGGCATGACTCAGTGGGCCCATGCCAAAAAGCAGCCCCCGACCCCCACCATCGCCGCCTACGATGCCGCCTATGTGGCGCTTCCGATTCTTATTCTTCCGCTCGCCCAGGGGCAAGGCATCGGACTCGACCCGGTTTGCCTGGCGGGGCTCGGGCTAATCGTCGGCGGACTTTTTTGGATCGGACGCGCTAATCAAAACGTGCTGCCCAAAAGTAAGCGTTCTTTTCCCACATCTTAACGCCGCCGGGCTTTTGCTCTATCCTGGCGGGCATGGAATACGAACGTGGTAAAGTGAAACAAAAGCGGCGCAGCCGCGAAGAGATCGAAGAACACCTCGAGGCGTTTAAGCGTTCGGGTTTAACGCAGCAGGCATTTTGCCGTGAGCGGGGACTGAGCGTTGCGACGTTCTCGAACTGGCGGCGTAAGGACGAACCTGCCGGGGCGGTATCGGAAGCGCAATTCCGTCCGGTAAGGTTGAGCGCCCCAGAGGGGTCCTGTGGGCCAGTCGTGCGACTTCCTGACGGGACGGAATTATTTTTCCCGCAGTGCGCACGCGCCAGCGATATTGCCTCAGTGGTCTTCGCACTCAGAGGAG
>JAAAPI010000311.1 GCA_009908325.1 Verrucomicrobiota bacterium
CCTGCCCCTCTGGGGCAAAGACAGCCCCGAAGCGAAAGAAGTCCGCGCCCTTGGCTACCAGATCCAGGACGCCCCCGCAGGCTCCCCGCTCGCCGACCCACAGGACCCCGGCGACCGCGCCCGAAATAAGCTCTACGCCGACTGGCTCCAGCACAAAGACCCCGCCACAGTCGCGAATACCCTCCTCTGCCTCATCCACCAGGCCAACTACCTGCTCGACCAGCAACTTATCGGCATGGAGCAGGACTTCATCGAAGGCGGCGGCTATAGCGAGCAGCTCGCCACCGCGAGAATCGCAGCCAGGCGGCGAAAAGATCAGTCGGATCGGACCGATCCGTCCGATCCGACTGATCAAAACATACCCAAATGCCCCCAATGCGGCGAGTTCATGGCCCTCCGCACCGCCCGCCAGGGCAAAAACGAAGGCTCCCAATTCTGGGGCTGCACCAAATACCCCGACTGCAAAGGCACCGCGCCGCTTGGGTAAAAAAAAGATCGGTCGGATCTGTCCGACTTGTCCTGGCGTAGCCCTGCCAAGCCGGATCCAGCAAGCCATCTCGACCGACCAAGTAAGCGACCATGTCAGCGACCAAGTAAAACGCCTCCTTAAACCTTATAGTAGCTCCAAGTTATTCATCAATGACTTCCTGAGCGGAGCCGCTTGCGATCAGCTCAGGCGAAGGGAGTGATTGTGAATAACTTGGCCTGATCGAAAATTCGGCAGTGAACAACTTGCTTTGTTTTAGATTGGGACCGTGATAAAGTGCTTTTGCGGGCTACGAATATTTTAACCGGACTTTCGAAGTCTAAATTTAGCGATTCGAGCCCGTGAAAGCACCCGCCACCAAAACGAATCACTCAAGATGATGCCGCATAAACAGCTCGGCTATAAGGTCTTCGCGGTGACGGGTTAATTCATCAATATGAAAGGAGGTATAAGTTATGAACAATTCGATCAGCTTGCAAATCGGAATTGATTGGGCCGATCAAAAACACGACTACTGCCTGTGTCCGTTCCAACCGGAGCCCGGCCAGGTCCAAGCCAAAAATGAATCCGGGATCGTTTCCTCATCGCCGGAGAAACTCCATGAATGGATCATGCAGGTGCGGCAACGATTCCCCGACGGGGTGATCGAGGTTTGCGTCGAACTCTCCCGCGGTGCCTTGATCAACGCCCTGCGAGAGTATGACTTCATTCGCATCTATCCCCTGAACCCCATCAGTTCGAATCGCTTCCGGGAGTGCCTGTATCCGTCATTGACCAAAGACGACGTAAAAGACGCCTCGCTTTTGCTCACGATACTGCAAAAGCACCGCGAGCACCTGCGGGTGCTTACTGCCGGGCAGAGGGACAGTTGTCTGCTCGAAGGGCTTGTTCAGGCCCGGCGAAAATACGTCAACCAGCGAACCGCGTTGGTCCAGCAACTGACCACCAATCTGAAGGAATATTATCCGCAGGCTCTGGGCATGGTTGGTGATTTGAGTGAACGCATGAGTCGTCGATTTTTAAAAAAATGGCCTAGTTGGGACGAACTCTCCCGAGTGCGGGAGCACACGCTGCGCAAGTTTTACTATGCCAACCAAAGCCGCAGCGAAGCCCGTATCGAAGCCCGCCTGAATCTGCACCGCAACAGTCGCCCCTTGAGCAATAATGAAACGACGATTGAACTTGGGCGAATGCAAACGATCATGCTCGTCGAGCAACTTGAAACACTTGATAAGATTATCCATGAATACAGTCGGAAGATCGAGCCGCTCTATCGATCCCACGAGAAAAGCACCGTCATCAATTCGCTTCCGGGAGCGGGTAAAATCATGGGGCCGCGGCTGATCTGTGCGATGGAAGGCAATCTGCCCGCCTGTCGCAATGCCGCGGAGTTATCCAGCTACAGTGGCATCGCGCCACTTCGGCAAAAGAGCGGGAACAGCAGCCGAATTAGCAAACGTTTCCGTCGCCCAAAATTCCTGCATCAAACCTTTATCGAATGGGCGCAGTGCTCCATTAAGTATAGCAGCTGGGCAAAAGCCTTCTACGACCATCGCAGGCACAGCCTGGGACACGACCATTGGGCAGTCGTTCGCGCACTCGCTTTCAAATGGATCCGTATCCTCTATAAATGCTGGGAAGACAATACCGCATACAATGAAGAAAACTATATACAAACGCTTAAAAGAAGAGGTTCCAAGCTCGCAGAATTGATCTGAATATTTTCCTAAAATATTCCTTGCAGACCTACTCAGATGGCTAGATTCGTGAGAAAGAGAAATTTTTAAACCGTTAATTTACGCTAATTTACGTGAATAGGAATTCCGCCAAAATGGCGGAAAAATAATCCTTGAGTTGAGTTCACATAAAGAACTGTAAGCTGCTTATTAGTAGATGTTTGGTGTTTCATTAATTAACGTCAATTCACGTAAATTAACGGTTCAACTCATTTTTTTAGGATCAATCACGTGGCCCCTAACCATCCGCCGGTCTTTCTCTACCACGCGCGGCTGGACATCCTCGTCCAATACAAGAACGCCCGCATGATAAAAGGCGCACTGGAAGAGGCAGGTGTTCCGGTGCAACTCGATACCGCGTGGTTTTACGGGCACTTGCTCCAAGGGGCCCACCAGGGCCCGGCGATTCGCAAGGCGATTGACTTTGTAAAAAAACAATGGGCGGATTTCAAATAGTAGACCCGCTTTAGACGGGAAAACCGGAGAGGGGATGCGCCCCACCCGCATGAACGAAACCTTCCTTTTTCCTTCTTCAGTTTTCATCTCGCGGTGCGATTGACCACTCCCGTAGCACAGGCGTCCCGCCTGTGTCCCACTGCTAAAGCGATTTACGGCGATTCAACGCTTTATCCTCGAAGAAAAAAATCAGCAAGCGTTGCAGACCTCGAAAAAAAACAGCCGAGACGGCTGTTCTACGAGGGTGCAATTTTTCTACGGGGTAAATTTTCC
>JAAAPI010000140.1 GCA_009908325.1 Verrucomicrobiota bacterium
CACGAAATAGCTGCGCAAGTCCTCTTCTGAAAGGCTAACCGGATCCCGGTCGAAGTGCCGGGCAATTAAACCGATCGCACGGTAATAGTTGGCAGCCGTGGTCTGCCGGAAGTCCTGCAACTCCAAATACTCCGCAAAGCGAAGCATTGACGCATGGGCATGCGTGTTATACTGACATGGTTTTAGCTTTTTTTATTAGACATAGGGTCGTCAGCTTGACCGCTGGCGGCCTCTATGAAAACCACCAATTAACCCACCCCAAACCAATTGCCGCGAAGCGGCTTCGTTCAACATGTTGTTGAAGGTAAAATAATAACATGTCCCCGGCCCCTCGACTAGAGATGGATTGGATGGAACCGGAATTTGGTCATCCCAAATATCCGTATTAACCAAATCGACCGGACCGAATACAGGGTCCGTTACTGGCGTTGTCGTCTCCGTTTTAATGTCATGATTCCCACGCTGCAGGTAAATTGGAATACCGGCGTCGTAAAGCGGCCGCGCTGTATCTAACCACAGCGTATTTTCAGGCCGCGATCCTCGATCGGTTAGGTCCCCCACGCTTAGAACCATATCGACTTCATGCGTGTTAACGAATCGATCAATAACGGGTGTCATTAAACGCGTTGACACGTCGCCGTAGGCACCCGCTCCTTGCGTGTCTGCCAGAACGCCATAGCTCCATGATTGCGCGTTCACCGTAGACGCTGCTAATAGGCTTGAACAAAGGAATATCTTTACATTTTGGCCGCAGCCACATCTTAACTTTGGTTTTCTGCGCTTTATGGAAAACCCGAAGCCTCCGGATTCAATTCGACTGGATTTGAACAACATGATTTGTAGATTTTTGAGTTATCTGGAAGACCGTGGATTGGATGCATCCACGGGCACGAGAACCAGAAACCTGTCGTTCGAAGAACGGAAAACAAGTAGTCAAGTGTAACGTTTTTGCTCTGAGTTTGTCATTTGCCTTACTCGACACAAAAGCTCCTGAACTGTCGCACAATTTTCACTTTTCGCGGATGCGCGTAATAAACAAGGAAAGGCGATGTGAGAGCCAGAGGCTACCTGAAACAGCTTTTGCAAATAAAGAGCCCAAAAGAGAAGGACGGATCACATAGCCCAAAAGCAGGGGTCGCTTCAAGCAGGATAAAGTAATCTAATACATAAGAGGTTAAGCGAGCGCCTTGAGCAGCGAGTCGATCTCGTCCTTTTTCGTGAGCTTCTCAATCCATCGCCGGGGGAGTCCGTTTTCGGTTCCGACGCTCAACCCTCACCCCGGCGGCTACGCCGCCGAAAAGCAAATTCCTATCAGCGCCCCTCCCGGTCGCGACCGGGGAAAGACAGAGATGAAACTTGCTTGATCAAGAAGCAGTTTCATAAGAGCGCCCCTCCCGGTCGCGACCGGGGAAAGACAGAGATGAAACTTGCTTGATCAAGAAGCAGTTTCATAAGAGCAAACGGTGCCCTTCTTGTCGCGCAGGCCGGCGTTGAAGCGGAAGCCGGCGGGGCCGTTGTCGGATAGGAAGACGACGACGGTGTTCTCCCATTCGCCCAGCTCTCGCAGGCGTTCGGCCAAGCGGCGCAGGTTGTCGTCGAGGTTGGTCATCATCGCATAAACGTATCGCGCCTGCTCGTAGTCGCTGAGCTTGCGCGGGTTGCCGTTGTCGCGATTGGGCGCGGCTTTGGCCGGTAGGTCGGCGTAGCGGTCCAAGTATTCCCGCGGCACCTGGAAGGGGTCATGCGGAGCGTTGGTCGCGAAGTAGAGTAAAAACGGCTGCCCGGCATGGACCTCCTCGACGAAGCGGATTGCCTCGTCGGTGAACACGTCGGTGATGTAACCCTCGGTCCGGACCGGTTCGCGGTTGCGGAAGAGCTCGGCTACCGTAGATT
Source organism: Verrucomicrobiota bacterium (assembly GCA_009908325.1). Lineage (GTDB taxonomy): Bacteria > Verrucomicrobiota > Verrucomicrobiia > Opitutales > Coraliomargaritaceae > Thalassobacterium. Next base: position 1,894 of record JAAAPI010000140.1, read on the forward strand.
CCTCCCGGGCCATGACGTGGGCGCCTGCATCCAGCGGAAGGAAGCCATGGCGTCGGGCTCGCTGGTGGTTTTGGGCCATTCGTGCTCCATGAGGTGGCCGGTAAATTCCAGGTTATGCGCCGCGCACCAGTCGTGGAGCGGCTTCATGAAGTTGTGGTTCTAGAGCCGGTTGAGGGTGGACCAATACTGGTAGCGTACGCGCGGGGATTCGGCGGTGGCGCCGAAGAGGTCTTCCAGATGGTCTTCCAGGGCGAAGCCGTGCTCCTGCTGGAATTCCCTCAACAGGTGAAGGGACATGGGCCAGGCGTCGCTCTCGGCGTTGAGGTGCGGCTCGTCGCAGAAGGAGAAGCGCACGGAGCTTCCGAAGCCCTTCCCGCTGTGCTCGTGGTAGGGAACATACGTCGACTCGATAAAAGCCTGAACCGCGTCGGGATGCGTGAGGTCGGGGAGCGGGAACTCGTTGCCGCTGTGCTTCGGGTTCACGCGCTCGCGCACCGCGGCGAAGACCGGGTTTTTCAGAGAGGCTTTTCGGCTCTCGGCGTCGTCGATCGTCCGCAGCGTCCGGCTGCCGGGATCCACCGCGAACCAGCCGAGCAGGCCCGAGCGAAAGCGTGCATCGGGGTCGACCACCGGGACGAGCTTGAGCTGCTGCTGCGCGACATGCGGGGCGCGTGCCACGGTGTGTCCGCCCGCGTGGCCGCCCGGCGCGGTAAACTCGTCGTAGATGTGCCACTCCAGCCCGAGCTTCTCCGCCTCGGCCCGGGCGAATTCCCAGAGCTCGAACCAGTCTTCGGACAAATAGTTGTTCGTGATTCCCCAGCGCGCGTGCATGAAGACTCCCCCGCAGCTCCACAAGATCGGGCTCGGTGATTTCCAGGGCCAGGTGGTAGTGGTTGCTCATGATGACGCAGGCATGCGCTTTCCAGCCGAAGCGCGGATGGTCATCGGATGAACAAGTCGCCCGTCGAGCATGCACATGCAGTTGGTGGGTCTCCGCTAGATCATAAATTCCGTTCATCGATGTATGCCAGAGCGAATCCGGATCTCCACCGAG
>JAAAPI010000344.1 GCA_009908325.1 Verrucomicrobiota bacterium
GAAAAGGACATCAATTAAAAATGAGCCCCAGCAGATATGCAAAGGCTGGAAACCTTTTTTCTTCTTGTAGGTCGTTTGTAAGTGTTCTTTTCCCGCATATTGCCGGGTAGGTCCCGATTTGAGATACTGGGAGTGAGCCTGAGAGGGCTCAACCGTTCTTTGACTTGGTCCAGTGGTGTGGCGTCAGTTCGTCGATCCTCGAGGCGGGATGGTCGTCAACGCGCGAGAGCACGTCGATGAAGTAAGCTTCGGGATTGATTCCGAGCATCCGGCAGTTCTCTGCTAGCGTGAACATCTTGGCCGCCCGGGGTCCGGCGTTGCGGTGGCCGATGAAGAGCCAGTTCTTGGCTCCGAGTTTGATCGGGCGCAGGGCGTTTTCAGCAAGGTTGTTGTCGATTCGTGACGGGGCGTACAGGAAGCATTCGCGCAGCGGCCCCGTGCGGGCGAGCAGGTAGTTGATCGCCTTGGGCATCGGCGTTTTGACCATGCGCTCGGTTTGCGCGTAGGCCCGGGCATTTTCGAAGAGTTCGTCGACTTCGGGCAGGCTGAAGCGTCGGCGCAACTCCAGGATGCTCTCCGGCTTCAGGCGGAACCTCCGGATGATCCGCTCGCGGCGGAACAACCGGTCGATAACGTTGAGGTAGTCGCCCGCCCCGGGCGCCGCGTTTTCTTCGGCTTTGACGAAGTAGCGCCTGACATGCGCCCAGCAGTTCAAGTGCTGGATATCCGGGCGCGAGGGAACGCCGCCGAAGTTGCTCGCTCCGTCGGTCTGTAATCTGCCTTTGTAATGTTCGAGAGTGTTTGCGGGGGTGCTGCCGTGTTTGCCTTCGGCGAACTCGAAGAACACCGGCCCGTCCAGTGCGCGGTAGGTCCACAGGCAGGCTTCCTTGGTCGATCCCCGTTTGATATCGCTTTTCATGCGCACCGGAGTGGGGTCCATCATCAAATAATCGCAGGCTAGCGTCTGGCGAACGACCGCATCGTAAACGTACTCAAGCTTTTCTTCGGCCAGCCGAACCAGCGAGCCGATGGTGCCCCGGTCGAGTTTCACGCCGTGCCGAGCCAGTTGATCGCTTTGACGGTTGTAGGGCTGGTGGTCGGCGAAGCGGGCGCAGAGGATGGAGCCCACCACGCTGGCGTCGATCCGGCTGCGGGGCATGACCTCCGCAGGCCACCGGCTGTAGGCCATCGCGTCGCCTTCCGGGGAGGCGAAGACCTGTCGCACGATCACCCGCACCCAATATTCGGCGGGCTTGCGGGCGAGCACTTCGATCTTTTCCTCGAAAACCGGTTTCATCGGCACCCCTGTCACCGGGCAGATTAGTTCCTTCAGATCGGGATCGGCGAGGCGTTCCTCCACCCTTGGCAGGTCGGGATTGATCGGTCTGGGGCCTTTCTTGTCGCCTTTGCGCTCTTTGCGGGCGGGTGCCACAGGTTTGGTTGGAGCGGTTGTCCCGGCGGCCGCTTCTTCGACTTCCGAAAAGGTCGTTTGGTTCGGGTCCTCCGGCTTGCGGCGGTCCGCACGACTTCCGTAAAGTTCTTTCTCCAGTGACTTCACACGCAGAGCAAGCCGCTTTACTTCGGCTTTTAATTCTTCGTTTTCGGCTGCAAGAAGAGCGGTCACTATAAATTATAGTGCGTATCCATATATTGGATACGTTCAAGAAAAAAATCTCCTTTCCCGTAGTTTTTTTTACCGTATCCAGCGCCGTTTCCGTGTGCGGCTCAAATCCAACCCTCCCAGCAGCAGATTCAGTTCGGCCTGGGTCAATTCGACTGCGCCCTCACCGGCCTGCGGCCAGGCGAAGGTGCCTTGCTCCAATCGTTTCGCACAAACCCACAGCCCACTTCCGTCAAAGCACAGGATCTTGATCCGGTCGCGCCGACGATTGCAAAAAACAAACAGATGGCCGCTGAGCGGATCCGATTCCAGTGTCGCCGCAACCAATGCGTAGAGCCCGTTGAAGCTTTTACGCATATCGGTCACACCGGCCGCGAGATAAATCTTCGTGGCAGGTCCGGGACTTAGCATCGCTTGATAGCTCTGAGTGCCTCGATCAGCGCCGCTAGATCCCTCGCCGCGCTGCCGACAGGCAAAATGATCTCAAAGCCATCGGGCAGTCGCACCGTCGGGCCATCCCCGCACGACTCCGTCACGCGGACCGGCCGAAGCACTGTCTCTGGCGCAGCGATCCCGGCGGCGGCTTTTCGTCGCCAATTTGAGAACGTCGCCACGCTCACCCCGTTTTCCCGGCAGAAAGCCTGTTGCGTTAAACCGGAACGGGCGAACGATTCCAGTAGTTCCTTGATCTCTGAGCGGCTACGCCGCACGTGTTTTACTTTGGTTTCTTGTTCCATGTCTCCGAGATTAGCCCAAAAGCAGCCCGGCGGGAAGATGCGGGAAAAGAACACTTACGGTGAAGTGTAGCAGGTAATGCTGTCAGAAAAGCTCCTTTCTTCTTTCGACGGTTCTGAGCAGGGGCCACTTGATGCCGTTTGGGCAGATGAATCGGAGAGTCGTATCAGAGCATTTGAGAACGGTCATTTGTCAGTTACGGACGCAGATGACGTGCACGCTCGAATTGAGAAAAAGTATTTCTCGTGAATGTTCGTTATCTCAGCATCGCTGGAGAAGAGCTCGCGCAGGCGATCGAGTATTACGAATCAAAAAAGGCTGGTCTCGGTTTGCGTTTCTACACGGAGTATAAATCCGCGCTGAATAGAGGCTAAGTGGGAAGTTGCCACTCGATGTAAGCACTCGGCGTGATTGATGAAATGGCTATATGGATTTCCTGAGCGTGGGATTTCAACTGCGGCCAGCGAGTGGTCGGTAGCACGAAAATTGCGATTCTACGATCCGAAAGGTCTTGCTGATAGCGCAGGTTTTTGTCGGTCGTGACGAAGACATCGAATGCCCTCTCCGCCTCGGCAATGAGTT
>JAAAPI010000248.1 GCA_009908325.1 Verrucomicrobiota bacterium
GGCACCGACGACGGTAACGGAGCGGTCGTTGCGGATGTCTTTGAGTTGCTCGGCGGACCAGGTGCGGCAGCCGAGCCGCGGGCGGATCTGGCGCATGGGGTGGCTGCCGACCGTGACCGACGTGGTGGCGAAGTCGGCGCAGAGGCGCTCCCAGAGTGTCATCTCTGGGAGGGGGCTTGGGGAACTAGCGTAGTGACGAGCTTCCAGCAGGCCACGCCGTATTGGAAAGGAGGCGGGCTTGTCGAATGAAGGACCGGAGTTGTGGGATGACGGGTCATTAGGGAGTGGCGTACCGTAGTTTGTCGGATCCTCGGCGGCCAGCTGACCTTGTTCAGCGAGTTCGCTCTGGGAGAAGAGGTCCAATTCGAGCGGTTGCTCGACGGCCCAGAGGGCTTGGCGGCGGCTGGCGGCGAGGGCGTTCAGCGCGCCGGACTGGGCGAGGATGCGGAGCTCGTCGCGCTTGAAGTTCGTCCGCAGCCGGAACTGGGGGAGTGAGGTGAAGGGGCCGTCTTCCCGTGCCTGGCAGAGGGCCTGCACGCAGGAGTGGGCGAGGCCTTTGAGCATTTTCAGGCCGATGCGGACGCAGGCTTTTCCGTCGTGGTCTTCGATGGTGCAGTCCCAGAGTGAGCGGGTCACATCGGGCGGAAGGAAGCGCAGGCCGTAGCGCCGGGCATCCTGGATGAGGGTGGCGGGACCGTAGAAGCCCATGGGCTGGTTGTTGAGGAGGGCGCAGAAGAACTCCTCGGTGCGGTGCACTTTCATCCAGGCGGAGGCGTAGGCGATGAGGGCGAAGCTGATGGCGTGGCTCTCGGGAAAGCCGTAGAGGGCGAAGCTGTCGATCGTGTTGATGATCCACTCGGCGGTATCCGTGGCGACATGACGCTCGGCGAGACGCTGGCGAAGAATGCCTTTGGCTTTCTTCGTTCGCTCCTCATCTTTGGTGAAGCCGAGGGCGCGGCGCACCTGCTCGGACTCGCTGGCGTTGAGGCCGGCCATGACGATGCCCATTTTGAGCACCTGTTCCTGGAACATGGGAATGCCGAGGGTCCGCTCGAGGATGGGCTTGAGGCGCTCGTCGAGGTAGGTGACGGGCTCGATGCCGTTGCGGCGGTTGAGGTAGGGATTGGCCAGATCGCCCGAGATGGGGCCGGGGCGGATGATGGCGACTTCCACGGCAAGATCGTAGAAGCAGCGCGGCTGCATGCGGGGGAGGGTGGCCATCTGGGCGCGGCTTTCGACCTGGAAGACACCAATGGTCTCGGCCCGGCAGAGCAGGTCGTAGGTATATGTATCGCTTTTATCGATACGGGCGAGATCGACCGGGCGTCCGCGCTGGTGGGTGAGCTCGATGCAGTCCTGCATGACGGCCATCATACCGAGGCCGAGGAGGTCGATCTTGACCATGCCGAGCTCTTCGCAGGCGTCCTTGTTCCACTGCATGACGACGCGGCCCGCCATGGAGGCATTTTCCAGGGGGACGATTTGGTTGAGCGCGTCGTTGCAGATGACCATGCCGCCGCTGTGCTGGCCGAGGTTGCGGGGGAGCCCGATGGTGGCGTTGAAGACGGTCAGCGCGGCGCGGTGGCGCGGGTTCTTCCAGTCCAGCCCGGCTTGTTTGATTTGCTCCTGCATGGGGAGGGTGTGGGGGAAGTCGCCGCGGGCGAAGAGGGCGTTGAAGCGCTCGACGACGTCGAGGGGCAGCCCGAGCACTTTGCCGATTTCGCGCATGGCGGAGCGGCCTCGGTAGCAGTTGACGTTGGCCGTCATGGCGGCGCCGTGTCGGCCATAGCGTTGGTAGACTTCCTGGATGACGGACTCGCGGTGGGGGCCGCTGGGCAGGTCGATATCGATGTCGGGCCAACCCTGGCGGCCCTCGCTGAGGAAGCGCTCGAAGAGGAGGCCGCCCGCCACCGGGTCGACGGCGGTGATGCCCAGGCTGTAGCAAACCGCGCTGTTGGCCGCGCTGCCGCGCCCCTGGCAGAGGATGCCGCGCTCGGTGCAGAAATTGCAAATATCCCAGACGATGAGGAAGTAACCGGCGAAGCCGAGTCGCTCGATAATGGCCAGTTCGTGTTCCAGTTGGCGGCGCACTTTTCGGCTGATCGAGCCGTAGCGGTTTTGGGCGCCGAAGAGGGTGAGCTTGCGCAGAAAGCTGTCCATGGAATGACCGTCGGGCACGGGAAAGCTCGGGAAGTGGTAGCCCAAATCGCGCAGGCGGAAGGGTAGGCGCGCGGCGAGGCGCACGGTGTTTTCCAGGGCCTGGGGCAGGTCGGCAAAGAGCTCGGCCATTTGTCGGGGGGATTTGACGCGCTTCTCGGTGTTGGCTTCGAGGAGACGACCGGCCTGCTCCAGGGTGGTGTGGTGCCGCAGGCAGGTAAAGACATCGAGCACGGCGCGGCCGGTCGCGGACGCGTAGGCTGGGCCGTTGGTGGCGATGAGTGAGAGGCCTTTGCGCTCCGCCAGCTCGACCAGGGCGCGATTGTAGTGCCGCTCTCCGCGGAGGCAGTGGCGCTGGATTTCGACAAACAGGCGGTCCTTGGGGAAGACCCCGCCGAGGGCGTGGAGGGCGCGCTCCATGGCGGCGGCACCGCCCGTCCGCCAAGCTACGGCAAGGGGACCTTCCTGATCGCCGGTCAGAGCCATGAGACCCTCGCTGTGGGCGGCCAGCTCATCGAGCTCGGCGGCGGGGTAGGCACCGCTTTCTTCGGGGAGCGGGCCGGAGTGTTTGCGCCAGCGCAGGTGCATGCGGGTGAGCAGGCGGCAGAGGTTTTGGTAGCCAGTTCGGCTTTCCACGAGGAGGGGGAGGTGGCCGAGGTAGTCGCCCGTGGCCCAGGTATGCTCGAGCCCGCGGGCGAGGGTGAGCTCGGCGCTGACGATGGCCTGAAAATCGGTCGTCTCGGCGGCGAACTGGAAATCCGGTGCGCCGTAGAGACCGTTGCGGTCGGGCAGGGCGGCAGCGGTGAGACCTGTTTCGCTCAGGGCATCGACCATCCGCTTGGGCGGTGAAGTGCCCCGCAGAAAGTTGAAAGCGCTGCGGGCGTGGAGCTCGACGTAGTCAGCCATATCAGTCGTAGGCCCCCACGATGTGCCATTGCTTGTCCGCGCGCCGCAGGCAGAAGACGCCAGAAGACTCGATTTCCACATCCCATTCCCACTGCGCCCAGGGGCGGGCTTCGGCCCAGTCACCGTTCAGCGCGTAGGGGCCGTGAAAGTCGCGCACCGGACCGCTGACGATGGCGCATTCCAAGTGGGCCGGATGGTTTTGCTCCAGCCAGACCTTGGCGGGCACCGGCGGACGAAAACGGCGGAGCGGAGGACCCATTTGGAGGGCTGAGGGCTGAGGACTGAGGACTGAGGATCCGGCAGCTGCCGGAGAGGACGGAGGGGTGACGTAGTGACGAGCTTCCAGCTTGTCGGACGACGGACTTAAACGCTCGGATGACGGATCGGTAGGGAGGGGAACGAGTCGATAGGCGTCGGGGCGGTGGGTGTTGAGGCAGCGGGGTGCGCCGAAGGATTCGCTGCCGAGGAGGCCGGCCAACTGGTCGAGTGTTTCCTGGAGGCGCCAGGGGTTGCGCACGCTGCGCTCAAAGAGCCCAGCCTGACGGGCGAGGGGGTCGACCGGATCGATGGCGACCCGCCCTTTGCTGACGGGCGCGGTGAGCGGCAGTTGTTCGAGGTAGTTGCCGATGAGCCGCTCCATGAGGTCGGCCCGGCGGGTGGCTTCGGGCAGGCGGATCGTCTTGCGGTGGGTTTGACCGTTTTCCATCCAGAGATCGATGGAAAGGGAGCGGGCAATTTTACCGCTTTGTTCGAGCTGGTGCGCTAATGCTTCGCAGGCCTGCTGCATGAGGTAGCGGAGGGAGGCCAGGTCCTGGATGGGTTCTTCAAGATCGAAGGACTCGCGGTAGTCGGGCTCCAGTTCGCCAAACCGCAGCACGCGCTGGGCGGTGCCGTTGAGGATATCCCAGGCTCGAAGGCCGTCCGGGCCGAGGCGCTGACCCAAATCCTGCCGGGGCAGGGCGGCCAGCCCGGCGAGCGAGCGAATGCCCCAGCCTTCGAGAATGCGGCAGGCATCGGCGCTCAGCGTGTCGAGCGCCGCGAGGGGCAGATGGGCAAGGAGCTCGTGAACGCGCTGCTTCGTGGGCAGGATTTTCAGGGCAAAGCGTTCGGCGGCCATGGCGGCGAAACCGGCCCAGTCGGGGGTGGCGGCCAGTCCGGCCCGGGCGGGGAGACCGCTGCGGCGGAGTTGCTCCAAAAGCGGCGGGACCTGTTGAGCCAGCTTTTCCAAATTCGGGTGGGGAAATTCCAGAGTGGCGGAGCCGACCTGTTCATCGTCTCCCAGCTCGATTTGCGGGGTGAGCTGCCAGGCTACGTTCCAGAGCAAGCGCTTGGCTGCACGTTCTGCAGCAGGGTCGGCGTGCAGCACCGTGACGCCGCTGCAGCGGGAGAGGACCCGGGCCATGGTCATGCCCGGGATTAATTCGCGCGCCTGCGCTGCCTGATTGAGCTCCGCCACGCGTCCGCTGGCATCCACCAGCACGACGGCACCTTCGGGCCATCGGCCCTCGGTGCGCAGGGCGGCGAAGAGGCGGAAGTTTTCGATCTGGAGACGGAGGAACATTTTGGCGGAATGCGGGATGGAATCGCGTGAGGCTTTGCCTTTTACGCGGTGGGATGCGGGATGCGGAGGATATTGGAGAATGCTTGGCTGATGCTGCGGTGGGGCGTCCGGCGAGCGGACACGCCACGTTGACTGGTTGCCGTGGCGTGCTCGCTTGCGAGCGCCGTTGCGGATTAGACTGACTGGGGGCGGGGGCGTCCGACGAGCGGACACGCCACGTTGGCCGGTGCTCTGACCTAACTGGCCAGGGCGGTTTCCTCTCTGGGCACTTGCCCGCGGGCGTAGCTGCGGGTGGTGGCTTCCAGTCGGTCGAGGAGGGTGTCCCGGCTTTGATCGAGATCGTCGAGGGTGCGGGTTTGATTGAGAAGAATTCGCCGGTCGGCGCAGCGGATTTGGGGAGCATCGGACAAGATGAGGGCGCCGCCTGCGCGCTGGTGGGCGAGGCGTTGCAGGCGATACCAGGCGAAGGGTTGAATCCGGTGGACCTCGGCCGGGGATAGGCCCCGCAGGTCGGCGGCGATAAAGGCAAAGTTGTCGTCGCGGAGGAGCAGGTCGAGGACCCGGACGACCTGCTCGGGCCCCCGCACGGGAACCCAGAGCAAGTGTTCGCCGAGCCCGTCGTGCAGGGTTTCCGGATCGAGGCCGGAGGCGGTATCGACCAGTGCGTGATAAGCGCCTGTCTGCCAGGAGGCACGCAGTAGACACTCCAGCAGGCTCTGTCCACCGACGGAAGGGCCCGCGCAGACGCATTCCCAAAGTTGACGGCGGGGGAGCGCCCAAGCCTGGTCATCCGTCGATGTGCAGGCTCCGGATCGGGTAGGGGTTGCATCGGGCGCACCATTCAGACCGGACGCAGTCGCCGATTCGGATGCCGAGCCGGGTAATGGGGCCTCATCGTCCTGCGGATCCAGCAGAGCCGCTGCCGGGCACATGCCTGCCCGGTCGGCCAAATCCCTAAAAGCTTGTGCGGTTTCCTTTGCTGACATGCCCTTCATGGAAGAGTGAATTATCCGTGCTGCAACCAAATAGTGAACATTTTATCACTACTTAAGTTTTTCGAATCCGGGTTGCTATTTTGCATTATGCACCCAGCTTCACGGCCTTTATGAAACGCCAAGACACCTTTGCCGAACCCGATGTCGTCCTTGTGGGCGGTGGAATCATGAGCGCTACGCTCGGCGTGCTGCTGCGACAGCTCGATCCGGATTTGAAAATCCAGATTGTGGAAGCCCTGGAGGAGGTCGCCAGGGAGAGCAGCAATCCCTGGAATAACGCCGGCACAGGGCATGCGGCGCTCTGCGAGCTGAATTATACATCCGAGCGGGCAGACGGCTCGGTGGACATTTCCAAAGCACTGGTGGTGAACGAACAGTTTGAATTCTCCCGCCAGTTCTGGGCCTCGCTGGTTGAGCAGGGTATGCTGAAAAACCCGGCCGACTTTATTACCAGCGCTCCTCACCTGAGCTTTGTGCACGGTGAGGCCAATGTCGATTACCTGCGGCGTCGCTTTGAGACGATGGGGAGCCACCATTTTTTCGAGAAGACCGAATTCACAGATGACCGGGAAACGATCCGGGACTGGGCACCGCTACTTATGGACGGCCGCGAGGATGCGGAGCCAATGGCATTGACCCGCTCACCGATCGGGACCGATGTTAACTTTGGAGCGCTCACCAAGGCACTTTTTGAGGAGCTGGACAGCTGCCCCAATGTCAAGATTGCCACGCACCACCAAGTCAAGGATGTCGAGCGCTTGCCGGATGGCCGTTGGCGGTTGATTGTCCGGAACAAAGACAAAAAAATCAACCGGACGGTGGATACGAAATTTGTTTTTGTCGGAGCGGGTGGTGCTTCGCTGCCGCTTCTGCAAAAATCGGGTATTCCGGAGGGTAAGGGCTACGGCGGATTTCCCGTGAGCGGTCAATTTCTCGTCTGCAGTCGCCCAGATGTGGTGGAGCGGCATGACGCCAAGATCTACGGTAAAGCGGCCGTCGGTTCGCCCCCGATGTCGGTTCCCCACCTCGATTCACGGGTGATTGACGGTAAGCGATCCGTGCTCTTTGGGCCTTATGCCGGATTTTCGCCGAAGTTCCTCAAATCGGGTTCTTTTCTCGACCTCCCGGCATCGATTCGACTTTCCAACCTTGTGCCGATGTTGGCCGTAGGGAAGGACAATATGGATCTGACCAAGTATTTGATCAACCAGATTCGCCAGAGCGACGACGACCGGCTGGAGGCGCTGCGCGAGTTTTTCCCGGCGGCGAAGATGGAAGACTGGACGCTTCGGACGGCGGGGCAACGGGTGCAGATTATCAAAAAGGATCCGAAAAAGGGAGGAATGTTGCAGTTTGGTACGGATGTCGTGGCGGCGACAGACGGCTCTTTCGCAGCCATGTTGGGCGCGTCGCCCGGTGCATCGACCACTGTGGCGATTATGATCGAAGTGCTGGAGCGCTGCTTCCCGGATCGGCTGGAAGCCTGGAAACCGACCTTGCAGGGCCTCATTCCCTGCTACGGTGCAGATCTTCAAGCCGACCGGGAGACCTTCCTCCGGCTCCATGATCGAGCGGCGCGTATTCTTGGCCTGGCAGATCCGGTCGAGGGTGAATTGGTGGGCGCGTAGAATCGGTCGTGTTTTACAGAGAATCCTTCTGCGGGATCAATATGTATGCCGAAGGGTGAACCGAGCGGAAAAGGCAGCGCTTTGAAACGTTTTGGTGATCCGGTGGTGATCGCGCTGAGCGGGGGCTTAGTCGTTTTGTTTATGGCTCTCTCCCTCATCGATATCGACGGGGTATCCGGCGCAATCGGAACGAAGGAAACATGATTTTATTCTGAAGTCTTGTATTCGGTGGAACTAGTGGATAATGTCTCGACGTTATGATAGATCTCATTAAGAAAACAATGTATGCGGGTATTGGTGTCGGAGTCGTGACGAAGGACAAGGTTCTGGAATCACTCGATGAATTGGTGGAAAAAGGTAAGCTGACCAGAGAAGAGGCAGCAGCCATGTCTGACAAAATCGTCGAAGACGGTCAGGAAGAGACGGAGAAAGCCAAAGTTGAGGCGAGCAAACTCTTTTGCGAGATGCTCAACCGGGCGAATGTTGTGACGAAGGATCAGTATGAAGCACTGGCCGCCAGAGTGACCGCTCTGGAGGGAAGGCTCCATAAAGAATTTCCCAACGGGGAATGAAGCCATTCAACTATCTGGCCAATGCGGTGCGGGCGCCCGAGATCGTAGCGATTCTCGTGCGTTGGGGTTTCGAGGATCTTTTGTTGCAGCTCGATACACCGCAGTTTTTACTAAAGAATCTGGTGCGCAAAAAGGTGACGCACCTGACGGCCTATGAGCGGCTGCGCAACGCTTGCGAGGAGCTGGGGCCGATTTTTGTAAAATTTGGCCAAATCCTGAGTACGCGTCCGGACCGGTTGCCGGAACCGCTCGTCATGGAGCTGAAAAAGTTGCGCAACGATGTGGAGCGACAGCCGTTTGAGCGGATCAAGCCGGTCGCACTTAAGGAGCTGGGGCGGGAGATTGAAGAGGTCTTTGACAATTTCGATTCGACTCCGGTCGCCGCTGGCTCGCTGGGGCAGGTCTATCGGGCAAAACTGATTTCCACGGGCGAAGAGGTGGCGGTCAAGATACAGCGGGCTGATATCCATAAAACGATTTCTGCCGATATGGAAATTATCGGTTGGTTTGCCAGGCAGCTGCACACTCGGGTCGAGGAGTTGCGCCCCTATAACTTGCCGTCGCTTCTCCGCGAAGCTAAAGCGCAGTTGGACGAAGAACTCGACTATAACAACGAAGCGGATAACGCGGAGATTTTTCTCGCACTGAATGCAGAGCAACCGAAGGTGTTTGCACCCAAAGTGTATCGCGAGTTGACGACACGCCGCCTCCTTGTGACGGAGTGGGTCGAGGGATTTGCCCCCGACGAAGTGACGCTAGGGCGTGAAGAAGCCGAAGAGGTCGCCCGGCTGGGTGGTGAGTCTGTCTTTCACCAAATTGTCGGGACCGGCTTCTTTCACGCAGATCCGCATTCCGGAAACATGCTGATCACGGCGGACCAGCGGATTTGTTTTATTGACTGGGGGCAGGCCGGGCAAATCACGCTGCAGATGCGCTACCATCTGGCAGACCTGTTTGCCGCGATTACCAGTCGCGATGCCGACAAAGTCATCCGCGTTGCGGAGCAAATGGCGGTCGATAATCGGCGCATCGACCGGCGACGGCTTGAGAAAGAGATAACCTACCTGCTTAACAAGCATCGGCAGTTCGGTCCGTCCGGCACTAAAATTGGCACGGTCGGCTTGGAATTACTTTACCTGCTCGGGATGAACGGGATCGAGGTATCGCCTGATTATGCGCTGCTCTCCAAGTCGATTCTCTGTGTCGAAGAAACCGCGCGTATCCTCGATCCCAACTTCGATATTCAGAAGGTGGCACGGCCCTATTTGGAAAAGCTAAGCAAGGAGCGCTGGAGTTTCCGCAGTATCCAGCGGCAAACACTGTTTCCCATGCTGCGTATGATGCAAAACATACAGCGCATTCCGGAAAATGTGCAACGCATCCTGAGAAGCATCGAGGACGAAAAGCTGCAGATCAATTTCCATCATACGGGAACCGAAGATCTGGAGGATACATTTAACGCATCAATGAATCGACTTACCATCGGCATCATAATCGGTTCGTTGTTGATTGGTTCCTCGCTGGTTATCACGACTGGCGTGAAGCCGCTTCTTTGGGGCTACCCTGCAATCGGCATCGTGGGCTTCCTCGTTTCGGGGATTTTGGGAATGTATATCGTCATCTCGACCTTGCGCAAGCACCACTAGTGCAAAAAAACAGGGGCTTCACGAGTGAAGCCCCTGTGAAATGAAGCGCTGGAGTGGCATTAAGATGCGACTTGCTCCTCCATGAACTCTTGGAGCACTTCCATCTTTTTCTGCTCGATGCGTTCTTCGTGAATCTCCTCTTTCGAACGCTGGCGTTCGTTGTCGTTCATTAAACGACGCATCTTGTGGATGGCGATGTTTTGAATCTGACGGACGCGCTCACGGGTGATGTCGAAACGCTCGCCGACCTCTTCGAGAGTGAGGGGCGGGTTTCCGTCGAGTCCGAAACGGAGATGGATAATTTCCGCTTCCCGACTATCAAGACGGTCGATGACTGATTTAACGTCATCGCTCATCGACTTATCCTGAAGGTTTTCGTAAGGCGTGTCACCTTGCTCGTCGCCAACAAGTTCTCCGAAAGTTGTGTCTCCGTCTTCGCCGACCGGGGCGTCAAGTGACGCCGGGCGGACGCTGACCGATTTGAGGTGCGCTACCTTATTGATCGGCATGTCCATCGCATAGGCGATTTCTTCGTCGGTTGGTTCGCGGTCCAGCTCGTCCGCAAGCTGCGCCGTGATCTTGCGCATGCGTGCGATCCGATCAACCAAGTGGACGGGCAAGCGGATCGTTTTGCTCTGGTTGGCCAACGCCCGTTTGATGGATTGCTTGATCCACCAGGCGGCATATGTGCTCAGCTTACCACCTTTCGAAGGATCAAAACGCTCAACTGCCTTGATCAGGCCGATGTTGCCCTCGCTGATGAGGTCGAGCAGCGGCAGTCCGAAATTGTTATAATCATAGGCGATTTTCACAACGAGGCGAAGGTTAGCGGAGATCATGTGGTCGCGGGCCGCTTTGTCGCCTTCCTTAATGCGTTTCGCCAGATCGAACTCCTCCTCCTTGGTCAGCAGGGGTGTTTTGCTGATTTCCTGCATGTAAGTCCGCATAACATTGCGGTCCGTTCCGGGAAGTTCGCGTACGTCGGTAATTGCTTCCGGTTCCTCCGATTGTGAGCGGGGGACCGCTCGAAGCCGATTAGCCCTTGAACGAGTGTTTTCTGTTCTGTTTGCCATGTGAGTCATGCTCCCGTTTTTTGGTTGTGAATCACCAGAGGTGAGACGTGTTGGACATAGGAAGTATTCCCGTGCCTCGAAAAGCAATCGACACAGGGCCTTGAGACTTACAGGAATTAGTCGTCAAAGAGGGCTTCGGCCAAAGCAACCGCTTTAAGCATCCCTCTAGCCTTATTGACGGTTTCCATAAATTCGCTCTCCGGGACGGAGTCGGCGACGATGCCTGCACCGGACTGAATATAGATTTTTTCACCTTTTATGACGGCGGTGCGGATACCGATACAAGAGTCATGGTTGCCGTTGTAGCCAAAGTAACCGAGTGCGCCGCCGTAGATCCCGCGCTGACTGTCCTCGAGTTCCGAAATGATCTGCAAAGCCCGGACTTTGGGCGCTCCGCTCAGCGTTCCGGCGGGAAATGTGGCCCGCATTAAATCGTAGGCCGTGCAATCGTCGCGAATGGTGCCAATGACCTGCGAAACAATGTGCATAACATGTGAATAACGCTCGATTGTCATATAGTCCGGCACTTGAATCGTGCCATATTGGCATACCCGACCAATATCGTTGCGTGCCAGATCGACAAGCATGAGGTGTTCCGCTTTTTCCTTCTCATCGGCGAGCAGATCGCGCTCCAGCGCGAGGTCTTCCATCTCGTTTTTTCCGCGGTGGCGTGTGCCGGCGATTGGGCGTATTTCGACATGGTCGCCGGTCAGCCGCACATGGACCTCGGGGGAGGCGCCCACTGTGGCAAATTCCGGATCTTCCAGAAGAAACATGTAGGGAGACGGATTGATGGTCCGCAGGGCCCGGTAAAGGTCGAGCGGTGTCGGTTTAAACAGTTTTTTAAACCGTTGAGAAAGAACGGTTTGAATGACATCACCTGCTTTTACGTAATCCTTGACCTGATCGACCGCTGCTTCGAAGCGGTCCTTGGTGAAATTGCCCTCCGGCACTTCAACATCCGGCACAGGCCCGATAGTGCGGTGCCCGAAGGGTCTTTGCCGCTCCAGCAGGCCATAAATACGCTCGATTTCGGCGACTGCATGATCATAAGCGAGGCACGGGTCCGTCTCATGGGTGCAGGCATGCACACAAATGCGGAGCACTTGGCGCACATGGTCGAAAATCAACACGGAATCGGTGATCAGGTAGTAGAGAATCGGCACCTCGAGCGGGTTTTCTGCGGGTTTGGCCACCGTTGGTTCGATACTGTGAATAAACTCGTGCCCAACAAAGCCAACCGCCCCCCCGGAGAAGGGGGGCATGTCGTCGATTTCGACTGGTTGGTAGCCCGCCATCTCCGCTTCGACCAACTTAAGGGGATCCGCCGGTGTGGCAACGGTCTCGCCGCTACCGTCTTTGTGCGTGATACGGGTTTTATCCTCAAAAATACGAAAAACTTTTCGCGGATTAGCCCCCAGGAAGGAAAAGCGACTGATTCGCTCGCCCCCCACGATGGATTCGAAGAGAAAGGACGGTCCCTCGTGGCGGATTTTTGCGTAGGCACCCAGGGGTGTTTCACAATCGGCCGTCAAATCAAGGCAAACCGGAATGGTGTTTCCTTGTTTGGCGAGTTGCTTAAATTCAGATTTGGTCGGATGAAAGTTCATGATTCAAGAGCGGAACGTTGGGCATCAACCGCGCGAGGTCGAATCTAATTTCGAGTGAGGCCCACGCGGTTGTGTCGTGAGAGCTTCTTTTTTGTGGCGTGCGAGCTTGCTCGCGCCTGCGGTGTTGCTCAGAAGTAGCGGAGCTCGCTCCGGCATGCGGCGTTCTCGGCCAGTCGAGCCGTTCGGCTGAGGCAGACGTCAGAGCGTCCGACAAGGGCGTCCGACGAGCGGACACACCACGAAATCTACGTGGCGTGCGAGCTTGCTCGCGCCCAGCTGTGCCCGGTCGATCCAGTCGGTTCACTACCCGCCGGGCATCGGGCGTCCGGCGAGCGGACACGCCACAGACTATGCGACGTGGCGAGCTCGCTCACGCCCGGTTGTGCTCCGTTGGTCCAGCCAGTTCGCTGAAGGCCCGACATCGGGTGGGCCCGGTGGGGCAAGCTGCAGCCCTTACGATTTTTCCCCGTTAAGCTTCTTAAAATATTCCTCTGCGGCGGCAAGCGCTGCGTCGATATCTTCGTCCAATAAGGTGAAGTGCCCCATTTTTCGGCCGGGGCGAGGCTCCCCTTTGTCGTAAAGGTGCAAATTTACCCTGGGATCGGTGAGTAGGCCCGCCCAGTCAGGGGTGCCGTTCGCCCAAACATCGCCGAGGAGGTTGATCATAACAATCGGTTTCAGCAACTCAACCGACCCGAATGGCAGATCGGTCACGGCGCGGACGTGTTGCTCGAACTGGCTCGTCGCGCAGGTATCAATGGAGTAGTGGCCGGAGTTGTGGGGGCGGGGAGCCATTTCGTTGACGATGAGCTGGCCGTCCACCTGAAGAAAAAACTCAACGGCAATCAGGCCGACTACGCCAAGCAAGTCGGCAATGGTTTCGGCCAATTCGACGCCGCATTGGCGCGTTTTTTCGGTGACCCGCGCCGGCACTATGGAGGCATGGAGGATGTGATTCACATGGAGGTTTTCCGCCATGGGGAAGTTAACTTTGGTCCCGTCTGCCTTGCGCGCGCAAACCACGGAAAACTCGCCGACATGCTCAATCCACTTTTCCACGACGACGCGCGGCGGCTGCCCAAGCGAATCCCATAGGTGCACGGTATCGTCGGCTTCCTCAGCAGAGCCTAATTTGATCTGGCCCTTACCATCGTAGCCGAAAGCCGCCGTTTTTATCACGCATGGGAAGCCGATGGCGACCAACGCGGATTGCAAGCTCTCCGGGGAGTCAGCGTATTCAAAGGGGGCGCAGGGCAGGTTGCTTTCCTTGAGAAAATCTTTTTCACGCTGACGGTGTTGGCAGATATGGAGGGCGCGGCTGCCCGGAAGGACCGGCTTGATCGCGTTTAATTCGTCAATGACGTCCGACGGTATATTCTCAAACTCCAGGGTAATGACATCGACGCCTTCGGCAAAACGGGTGAGTGCGGCCCGGTCGGTATAGTCGGCATTGATCTCCAGATCGGCCACCATCCCGGCCGCACAGGTTCCTTTCGGTTCGAAGACATGAAAGCGGTAGCCCAGCGTGCGTCCCGCAAGGATGAGCATCCGCCCCAACTGGCCGCCGCCAAGGATTCCGATGGTGCTGCCTGGAGAAATCATGCTTCGGGCAGCTCGGTTTCGAGGACGGTTTGGGTCTGCTCGGCGCGGAAGGCTTTTAAGCGCTCGCGGATACCCGCATCGCTGAGCGAAAGAACGGCCGCCGCGGAGAGCGCCGCGTTTTTTGCCCCGGCCACACCGATTGCCAGGGTCATGACTGGAATACCGGCCGGCATCTGCACAATGGAAAGCAGTGAATCCTGGCCACTCAGCGCTTTTGACTGCACGGGCACGCCGAGCACGGGCAAATGGGTCATGGACGCCGTCATGCCGGGGAGGTGCGCCGCGCCGCCCGCGCCGGCGATGATGACGTGAAGGCCACGTGACTCGGCAGTTTCGGCATAATCGTAAAGTAACTGCGGTGTGCGGTGGGCGCTGACTATCTTCGTTTCAAAGGGTATCTCCAGTTGCTTGAGCAGAGCTGCAGCCTCGCCCATCGTCGCCCAGTCCGACTGGCTTCCCATAATGACCCCGACGAGGGGTGTATCTCTTGTGCGCTTTTCCATAGGTGCAGAAAAAGGGATCCACTGTGGGAAATCAACCGAATAGACGAGGTGCTGGCCGCTTCTTTTGTAGTGTCGGAGCTTGCTCCGGCTTCCGTCAGCGTCAGCCAACAACGCCGCCCGCGCGAGCAAGCTCGCACACCACAACCCGCCCAACGTAGTGTCGGAGCTTGCTCCGGCTTAGCTGGCATTGCGACTGGGATCTTTCCGACACCCGCCCGCTCGGATTCATAAAAATCGAGAGTAGCCTTTTCGAACAACGATTTCACAACCTTTCCTGATGAATTTGCTTAATAAGAGACAGTCCGCTTGCCTTCGACCATGAGCTCAGGCCGAATGGCGGACGCCCTGGGAAGGCTTAACGCCAACGGCCTCGGCCGCGTGTGTTCGCATTTTCGAGGCGACCGCGCTGCGCCTCGGAAAGATCGGCACTATCCAGGTAGGACTGGAATGTTTCGGCATCCTGCTCCTTCCAAGTTCCGGCGACCCGCTCCATCATCCAGGAGCGACGGCGGTTGTTTTTGATTGAACCGGCCCATGTCATGGCTGCTGCAGGATCTTCTTCTGCCGCCCGAAACGCATAGCTGGCCACCGCCCGGTCCAGATCGGGACTATCCGGCAGGCTGTTCAGCCACTCAGCCGAGGCCGCCAGATCAAAGCGTGTCCACTGTCGGATAATCGCGGCGCTGGCCCGGGCCACTGCCGGATCGTCAGGGTCGAGCTGTCCAAGCCAGGCCGCTGCGGCGGCAGGATCGCTTTCAGCCCACTCGCTGACCAGTGATCGTTTTAAACGGGATGTGGCATCCTCGCCGAGGGTTTCGAGGTAGGTGCTTGCCGCGATCGGATCAAATTCCGCCCACTCATCAATCAAATCATTGCGCAGACTTTCCCGCAGTTCGGGATCGGTCACTGATTCGACGGACATTTTCGCGACTTCGAGGCTGCCAGACTGAATTTGGGCCTCAATCACTTCGCCCAGAAGGCGGGTCTTGAGCCGCATGTTTTCATCCAAAGCCAACGCCTGGGCGAAGGCAGCCTGTGGGTTCGTCGTAGCGTAGCCTTGAAAAATAGCGGTCAGCTGCGTGCTTCGCGCCCTGGTGGGTTCTCCGGCCAGCGCATCGTTTGCCCAGGCGATCGCGGCGGCTGGGGCGGTTCGCCCCCAGACTTCAAGTATAGCCGCACGAGCGTCCTCACTGTCGCGAAGCGAAGTGATCTCTGAGGCTATCTGAAGCGCAGTGAGGGGCTCGGTTTTTGCCAACTGGGAAAGAAGCTTCTCGATGAGCCGTGGCCGGTTGGGGTCGGAAACCGGCAGCGCAAAGGCATCGGCCAGCAATAAACGGCTGTTTTCCCCGGATAATCGGGCCACATCGACTAGGGCGTCTTGAAACGACACGGACTCTCCGCCCAGATAAGATTTAAGTGCATTTTGCGTCGGTTCGGAAATCGTCGGTGCCCGTTCGGAAGATGATTTGATCGATGTGGGTATTATTTCAGGTATCGAAGCTGATGATTCAGCGGCATCACTGACCGACTCGCTTTGACCCCGCGAGCCGAGATAGTAGGCAATCGCCAAACTCAACGACCAAACGCCGAGGTAGAGTAGAAGTGATTTGGGTTTCATGATTTTTGGGCAACACCTTGAGCTAAAGAGAGATCGCACAGAAACGATGAAAGTTCCAGTTTAATTGTCAGCCTCGGTGGCCGAGCCCGATCCAAGCCAGCGCCAATGTGAACAGCGAACTCAGTGGCATCAAAATGGCCGCAAGCAGTGGGTGCATAAGCCCGGCGATGCAAATGCTGACCGCCGCCACGTTATAGATCACAGCGACTGTGAAAATCGTTGTCACGGTCATGCGCCGACTTCGGGCGACTTGGAAAAGTTCGGGCAAACAGCGCAGGCTCCGGCCAAAGAAGAAAAAATCGGCGCTGGCCTCGAGGATGCTTTTGTCCACGACGGGCGTGCCGCGGCAGACGGCGCTGTCGAAGGCCAGACTGTCGTTGGCCCCGTCGCCAACCATGAGGGCTCGGCTGGGTGCATTGCGTTCGATCCAGGTCGCTTTGTCCCGGGGGCTGCATTGCGCCTTTCCACCGATGCCCAATTGCTTTGCAATCGAGTGGACGCGGCCGGGCGCATCGCCGCTGAGGATGATTGTTTCGAGTTGGGTGCTGCGCAACTGATCGACAGCATTGCGGGCATCGTCGCGCACGTCTTCCTGGAAGTCGAAGCTGGCCACGAGTAAGCCGTTCTGGCGCAGGCAGCTATGCGGTTGTAGTGGCGAGCTTCCAGCTTGCCCCGGGCTCGGTCGACAAGCTGGAAGCTTGTCACTACGTTGCTTCGGAACCGACCGACAAGCTGGAAGCTTGTCACTACGTTGCCAGTCCGGTTTGCCGAGGGTCCACTGGTTGCCGCCGGTGTCGCTCCAGGCCACACCGTATCCGATATTTTCGTCGACGATCCCGGTTACCGCCGTTGTGTGGAGTTTCGGATGGGCTGCCAGCAATGCTTCCCGCAAGGAGCGGGCGATGGGGTGACGGTTGTTCTCCACCAGGTTATGCAGCGCCTGCGTGGCGAGCGGATCGAGCGACCGCACAGCATCGGGGTTTTTCAATCGGGGAATATCGAGGGTCAGCGTGCCGGTCTTGTCAAAAACAACGGTGCGCACCTGGCGAAGCCGCTCCCAGATTTGGCCGCTTTTTATAAAGAGGCCCGAGCGGCGCAG
>JAAAPI010000309.1 GCA_009908325.1 Verrucomicrobiota bacterium
GTGGATTCGTTTGGCAGGCATAGTGATCTAGCGTGGTTCTCTTGAAAAACTTACGCTTATCGTATGGCGCGAGCAATCTTGCATGCTCCGGCTTGACCACAAGGCCATCGCATAATTTTGGTGAGGCGATCTCACTCGAATCATAAGTTTTAACGCGTAGATCTATTCGCTACTTAAAAATGCACCCTCGAAGGGCGCAATTATAGATGCGGGGCAGCTACCTTCCGCCGTCGCCCCAACCGCTAATCGCTCAGGGGCTATGGCGGACAGGGAAGGAAGCTGCATACGTATGTCCGCTCCTTTCCCTGTCCGCCGTAGCTTTGGCACCATTCGTGCCGCAAGCGAAGGCGGAAGGTGCGGAACAGGCCAAGACAACACCGACGGATGAATTTTTACCCCGCACTTAAAAATGCCCCCCCCGTCCCGAGTGCGCGTGGCCGAAAGGCTTGACCTAGCCGACCAAAATAACTTGCTAGGTGGAGGATAAACTCCCAATACGAGTCATCCGCCCCTGGTGAAGCGAATGCCTGCTGTATGAAAGTTCTCCTCGAAGCCCACCACCCGGCGCACATCCACTTCTGGAAATATCCTGTGCGCGAGTTGCAGGCACGCGGCCACGAGGTGCTCATGATCGGCCGCGACCGCGATGTGATGCGGCGGCTGTTGGAGGTGTATGACTGGATCCCTGCGGAGATCCCCAAGCGCCGGACGAAGAACAACCGCTTTCCCTTGGCAGAAATGCTTGAGCGGCAATGGGCTGTTGCCCGGGCGATCCGCCGCTTCAAGCCGGATGTCGTGGCCAGCCTGATGGGCAGCTACACACAGAGCTCGAAACTGTTTGGGGTGCGAAATATTATCTTTACAGATACGGAAACGCAGGCCTTTAATCACTTGATCGCTCATCCCTTTGCGGATGAGATCCACACGCCGGATTGCTTCTTGCTCGATTTCGGAAAGAAGCATCGACGCTACGCCGGACTGCATGAGAACGCCTATTTGGCGGCGGAGTATTTTGAGCCCAATCCCATCGTCCCGGCGAAATACGGGTTGAATCAAGGGAAGCCCTATCTGATTTTGCGAATGTCCGCCTGGAACACCTTCCATGACCGCGACCGTCAGGGCATAAGCGATTCAGTTTACGACTTTGTTGATCAGGTTAATAAGCACTACGACATCCTGCTCTCGGCTGAAGAGGGCAAAGTCCGGCCGGGTCTGGAAGCCTATGCCCTGACATTCGCGCCGGAAGATTTTCATTCCCTGATCGCCGGGGCGCGTTTCGTCGTGACCGAGGGTGCTTCCACGGCGAGCGAGGCGGCTTGTCTGGGCGTGCCTTCGATTTTCATCAATAGCGTCGGGGACTTGGGCAACTTTAAACTGCTCAGCAATCACTTTGGTCTGATCCGTGCGCATCGTGGGGCGGTGACCGGGATTCCCGCGGCGTTGGAGCTGGCAAAGCAATGTGAGACAGGTGTGCCCGATGCCTTCACGGAGAGTTACCGGGACTTTAGGGAAAGCCGGGTCGATGTCTGTCGCTATGTGACGGATGCGATCCTCCGTCGCTCCGAACTCTCGCCGGGAAATCGTTGAAGGCCGAAGTAAATCACGACGGGACTGATTATCTGACTTAGCGAATCGTTATATCTTTTTTGCGTCTTTTCCGCTCCCAATTGAGCGCCGTTTTGACGATTTCAAAAATGTCGTTGTGTCGGGGAACCCAGCCGAACACTTCGGTAATTTTCCGATTGTCGGCGATAATCTCGGGAAGGTCACCCGGTCTTCGGTCTACGATTTGATACGGCAAAGTATGACCCGAAATGTGCTCAAACGCGTGAATCACATCTAGAACCGAGTATCCTTTCCCATAGCCCACATTGAAGATATCAAACGGCTTATCCATGGTCTCAAGTAATTCCAAGGCTCCGAGATGTGCACGCGCCAAGTCATCCACATGAATGTAATCACGAACGCCGGTTCCGTCACGGGTATTGTAATCATTGCCGAAAACTGATATTTTTTCACGCTCTCCAACAGCCACCTCGCAGGCAACTTGAATCAAATGGCTGGCATCTGCCGAACGAGGCCCGATCACTCCCGTGGTATCGGCGCCAGCTACATTGAAGTAGCGTAGTGCCAAAGCTTTAAAACCGTAAGTGCGAGCTGCATCAGCCAATACATTTTCAGCCATTAGCTTTGATTGGCCATAAGGACTATCCGGTAGGGTTGGGTCGCACTCTTTCACTTTGGTCAAACCAGTTGCGCCATAGACTGCAGCCGTCGACGAGAAAATAAAATGTTTCAGTCCGTAAAGACGAGCTGTGTTTACCAGATTGATTGTTGTGACCAGATTGTTGCGGTAGTATCGGAGCGGATCGCGGACCGATTCTCCAACATTGATTGAGGCCGCGAAGTGCAGGACGGCCTCCGGAGGTTCCGCAGCGAAGATTTGCGCTAGGCTCCTGGTATCACCTGCATCGACTTGGTAAAATGGGAGATCCTTCGGGACATTCCGTCGAGACCCTCTCGAAAGATCGTCGATCAGAACTAGTTTACCGCTCGTCTCCCTCTCGAAGCATTTTACAAAATGTGATCCGACGTATCCGGCGGCACCTGTGACAAAGATAGCCATATTAATTTCAAACTTTCATTACTTGATCGGAACTTCTTTGTCGGTGATCTTGCAGCGAGAGCAGCTCTTTAGAAAACCGTTTGAAGTTCCGCGAAGCATCATAGTGCTTTTGCCAAAAACCTTGAGCGAGTTTTGAACAGCGATACCAATCCTGCCTTTGCTGAAGGATCCGGAGGGCAGAATTCGCGATTTCCTCATCCGGGTCAGCTGAGTCATAGAGAACCGAACCAGAGGACCGGCATACGATTTCCCGGACGCCACCAACGTCCGGCG
>JAAAPI010000161.1 GCA_009908325.1 Verrucomicrobiota bacterium
TGCTTCGGCTTGCGCATGAAGAGCGCGCTGAAGACCGGGGCACCGAGGATGGCGTAGATGAGCGAGCCAAACATGGCCAGGGAAACGGTGTAGGCCAGCGGGCGGAACATCTTGCCCTCGACGCCTTGCAGGGTGAAGAGCGGGATGAAGACCAGCACCACGATCAAAATGGCGAACAGAATCGGCTGCGCGACTTCGCCGCAGGCCCGGGCAATCACGCTGACCTTGGACTCCTGCGGGTGCGCTTCACGCAGCAGGCGGTCGACATTTTCGACCATCACGATGGTGCCATCGACCATCATACCGATGGCGATGGCGAGGCCGCCGAGCGACATGAGGTTGGCGGAAATGCCAAAGTAATACATGGCAATGGTAGCAAAGAGCACCGAGAAGGGAATGGCCAGGGCCACCACGAGACTCGGGCGGAAGCCGCCGATGAAGACGAGCAGAATGAGCACGACCAGGGCGATCCCCTGCACAAGCGCGCTGGTGACGGTGTTCACGGCGGACTGCACGAGCGTCTTTTGCTCGTAGTAGGGGTCGATTAGAATCCCCTCGGGCAGGGCTTTCTGGATCTCCGACAGTTTGTCCTCGACGGCTTGGATCACGGTGGACGAGTTGGTGTCGTAGAGCTTGATGACCATACCGGAGATGACTTCCTCCTCCCCGTTGCGGGTCTGCAGGCCCTGCCGGATTTCGCCGCCGATTTCGACGGTAGCGACATCCTGGAGATAGACGGGTGTGCCGTCCTCGTGGGTGATGACGATTTGTTGCAGGTCGGCGATGTCTTTGGCCAGCCCGACCGAGCGGACGATCAGCATCTCGCCATTGCGCTCGAGAAACTGCCCGCCGACGTTTTGATTGTTGGCCTCGATTCGCTCAATCACCTCATGCAGGGCCAAATCGTAGCGCAGCAGCGCGTCCGGGTCGATGTTGATCTGGAACTGCTTGACGAAACCGCCGATGCCCAGCACCTCGGTCACGCCGGGGACGGTCTGGAGGTTGTATTTGACGACCCAGTCCTGCAGGGTGCGCAACGCCTCCAATGAGTAGCTGCCCGTGGTGTCGATCAGGTTGTAGTAAAGGACGAGCCCCTGACCGGTGGCGATCGGCCCCATCTCGGGCTCGCCGAAACCGGCGGGAATCGCCTCGCGGGCTTCGGAGAGGCGCTCGCCAACGACTTGCCGGGCGAAGTAGATGTCCGTGCCCTCCTCGAAGTAGATGCTGACGACGGAAAGTCCGAAGTTCGAAACCGAGCGGATTTCCTCGACCTTGGGCAGACCGCTCATGGAAGCTTCAACCGGGAAGGTCACGAATTTCTCCACTTCTTCCGGCCCCAGGCCGGAGGTCACGGTGAATACCTGCACGAGCGACGGTGAGACGTCCGGAAAGGCATCTACCGGCAGTTTTTTGTAGCTGCTGTAGCCACCCGCGATCACCGCCAGGGTGAGCAGGACGACGATCAGCTTGTTCCGGAGAACGAGTTCGATAATTTTATGTAACATGTTTGGCAGGTCTCCGGTAAATTAGTGGTTGTGACCGCCGAAGGAACCTTTGCCCAATTCGGCTTTGATCGACATAGGGTTGCGGATGACGATGGTATCGCCCGCTTCGAGGCCGCTTTCCACCGCATAGATGGTCGAGTCGTGGTGGCCGAGCACAACGGGGCGCGGTTCAAAGCCTTCCTCGGTTTGGATGAAGACCACCTGCTGTCCTTCATAGGGAATGACGGCACTGTGCGGCACGACGAGGTCGGCCTGGTGCTCGTCCACCGCTACACTACCCTTGATGAACTGGCCGGGCTTCCATTGGCCATCCGAGTTGTCGACCACAACCCGCGCCAAGCCGGTGCGGGTGTGTTCGTCAATCACCGGAGCGATGTAGGTGATGCGGCCCTCGAAGCCATGCTTGCCGCGCTCCTGCTTCGCATGGTCGTCATGCCCGCTGGAGATGCGGACCAACTGACCCTCACGGATGATGGGGATGTCCCGCTGGTAGATGCGCAGGTCCGCCCAGACGGTGGAGAGATCGGCGACGGTGAAGAGTGACTGGCCCGCCGCCACGGTTTGCCCCGGCGTGAGATCGTAGGCCACCACGACGCCATCAATGGGGGCTATCAGGCTGAACGGACGCAGGGTATCCGTGCTTTCCAATTCGGCTAGAAGCTCGCCCTTTTCGACCCGGTCTCCCAACTGAACATGGATTTGCTGGATGGTTCCGGCGTAACGCGGCGTGGCGTAGGCGATCCGTTTGGCATTGAATTTGATTTCGCCGGGCAGCACCACTTCTTCGTGGAGTAGCCCGGGGCCGACCTCCGCCAGAGCGATGTCAAATTCACGGCGTGTTTCGGGGGTCAGTTGCACGACGCCTTCTTCGGCATGCTCACCTTCTTCCTCGTGCCCGTGTCCGGCGTGTTCGTCGTGCTCGGCGTGTGCTTCGTGGGTTTCGCCCTGCCGCGCCTCTTCGGCGTGGTCGTGGTCGCCCTCTTCGGCATGCGCGGCTTTTTCGTCGTGGCCGTGTGCGTCGTGTCCGGCATGCGCCTCGTGGGTCTCACCGTGTTGCGCTTCTTCGCCATGGTCGTGCCCGTCGTGCGACTGCGCGTTGGCGCTGCTTGCGAGGACGAGGATCAGCGCAGCGAATCCGGTGGAACGGAAGCGCGCATGTCGGTTTTGGTCTTTGAAAGGTGTCAATGTATCTTGATTCATGATTTTGTAAGGCGGTTAAAATTTAGTTTTGCTTGGTTTGGGCGGGACGGGTGAGCGCCTCGATACTCGCCTGGGCTTCGGCATATTGCCGGATGGCCTCCAGCTGGAGCGTGCGGATACGGAAGAGTGCGTTACGGCTGTCGAGGACGGCGAGCAGGGTGTAAAGGCCCCGCTCATAGCCCTTTTG
>JAAAPI010000225.1 GCA_009908325.1 Verrucomicrobiota bacterium
CACCGTCGGCGGGCTGTTCAGCGCCTCAACGCCGACGAGGAAATTGACGATCCGGCGGAGGATTTCCTCGTTGTCGCGCTCTTCGATATCCGAGCCTTCTCCGTTGTTCCACATCGGCTGGCGGTCGAACATCGCGATGATATTGCCGTCGCCGACCGGAGCGAGGGCGAGGGCAGCATATTGGGGGTTTTGGATCGTGATGTTTTGGGTCTTGTTGATCGTGGGCGTGCCGCTGACGACAAAGTCGGGGTTGTTTTTATAAGGGATCAGGCGCACGGCCTGGCTGGTCGGGTCGACTGCGACCGGAGAGACGCCTTCGCCTTCCAGAACCGGGCGATCAAATACGATGGGGTGGGTCGCGCCCGGTCCAGCTTGGATGGCTTTGACGCCGTCAGCCTGGTCGACCGTGACTTCCATGCCGTATTGGCTGATCAGGTTGTTCGTGACGGTTTGGCCCACGGTGTTTTGTGCGCCGACGATCGAGAACAGCCCGCCGGAGGCCGAGTCACTGTAGATGAGCATGCCGCCCCCGGCCTGCAACCAGGTGTTGAGCGCGGCTTTCTCCGCGCTGCTCCAGATTTTTTGGTGGAGGCTGAAGATGATCGCGTCGAACTGGTCGAGGAAGGCGGCGTCGAGCGTTGTATCCTGATCGTAGAACTGTTCGATGGTGTGTCCTTCGGCCTCCACCATTGCTTTGAAAATGGAAAGACCCCGTCGTCCGGTATCGGTGAGGAGCATTTGGTGGAAGGGATCGTCCGGGCCCGAGGGCACGGTTCCATCGGCGGCGATATCACCGTGGATGTAGGCGATTTTTTTGAGGCCCCCGACCACGCTCGTGGCCGAGTTGATCAGATTGTCAAAGTCACCGTTGTTCGGGTTTTTTCCTGTCGTTTTGTTAGCCAGGTTGTGGCGGTTGTGGTCCCAGAGAGCAACCCGATCCACCGCATGGCCGTTGGATCGCGCGGAAATTTGAAAGTAATAGAGCGTATCCGCCTGCAGATTCCAGGAAAGCGAGTGGGGGTCGTTGTCTTTGTTGGAGGTTTGCCAGTCCCAGGCATTCGCTCGGTTCATGTAGGCTTTATACCAGGTGCCCGTCGCGTCGTTGTCGTTCACCACCGGAGTGACCGGATTGCCGTCGGCGTCGACCACGCGGGCGAAGTTATCGTTGTGTTCCGTATTATCGCTTCCGATGCCGATGCGGGACCGCCAGTTCAACTGGTAGCGTCCCGTCGTCGTGATGTAAACGGGGTAGGAAACCACCCCTTCTCCGCCTTGATTCAGGTTTTCTTCCTGCGCGATGAAGTAGCTGTCTCCGGAGAATCCGGCGATCAAGGTGGCTTCCTGCCACTCGGGCGTGGTTGGATTCACCGACTCCGTCTCGAAAGCGACAATGCCGTTCTGCTCTACAAACGCCTCCACGGCAGGGTCCACCACATACCAGTCCCAGAATTTCCGCACGGTATCCGCATGGGTGCCGAGTTCAAAGATCCACCAAGTCTCTACTTCGTCGGAAAAATCCACGCCGCCGTCAGGGATCGATGACCAGCTGGGGTTGAATCCGGAGTCTTTGATGATCTGGTCGGCCAATAGCCAGAGGGCCTCCGTTTTCGGAGGGGCCTCTCCGGCAAAGATCTCATTCATGAAGGCGGTATCGTCGAGGTGGTAATCCGGCGTTCCGTTGCCTCCGCTGTTGCCGTCCGCGATTTTGACATAATCGGTCGTGTTTTGGACGAATTCCAGATCGGCGTCGGTCGTTTTGTCTTCGTTCCAGTTGCTGTGCTGGACGACGGTCACGTTGCTTTTGATGAGCGTCTCAGAGACGCCGTCGTCGATCAGGCCCTGCACCCAGTCGGCCGTGATGTCCGACTGCCCGGCCTCCTGCACCCAGACGTGGCCGCCCGCATCCAATACAGCGCGGGCCTTGTTTTTGATCCGGGTGACCGAGGTGGTCCAGTCCGCATGCGCGTCGGTCCAGGTGTCGGTTCCTTCCGGACCGTAGATTTGGTTGAACAAGTTGGTTGAATCGATGAAGGTGCCGCCTTGGGTCCCGACTGCGCCCATCACGGCGTAAACCTCTACACCGGCGAAATCCGGGTGCAGGAGCATGCTCCCGAGCGCCGCCTGCGAGTGGATGTCGTCCGCATCCGGCCTGCCATCGAATTGGGCGATGAGGATGTCGGTATTGGGGTTGAAGGACACGCGCGCCTGAAGTGTGGTCAGAGCGAAAACACAGCAAGCAAGGAGGCTAGTGATTTTTTTTGGGGTATTGGTCATCTTCTTTATGTTGGGTGTTGGAGTAGCGGCCGATCTGGTTCAACGGAAAGATATTGTCAAAAAAAGAGGACTTTGAGTTGCGGAGATTACAGATAGAGTAACCGTTAGTCCGAATGGATCGAAACGAATCGTCAGAGGCACGGAAAACCTTGGTATAGGTCGGTGTCAGAAATCATTGATCGAATCGTCAGCAGGGATAGTTGCTGGACGTTTTGGAGTGGGAGTGGGGTATGATAGCTCCGACTCCGGAATTTGGATGTAAAACGGGTAGGCTAGAATTTAAATAACGTGATATGACAATATTTTTCGTTGTCAACTGAATCTTTTTCAAGCAATGGCCTTATCCAGGGCACATTACTAATAAGTTCTAATTAGTTGCTAGGTAGCTTTTTAAATTTTGCGCTAGACAATCCCATTAAGTTCAGTATGTTAGGCTTGGATGAATATCGAAGCATGGACTGAACCCCTGCCTGAGGAATCAATGCGCGGTCTTGAGGTGCGCGAATGGCGGGAATCTGAAAACGAAGCCTTTACCGGGCTACTGAATGAGCACCACTATCTTGGTTGCCCGGATGCGCGTAAGATGCATCTGCGTC
>JAAAPI010000278.1 GCA_009908325.1 Verrucomicrobiota bacterium
CGTGTTGCGAAAAAATACCCGTGGCATGCTGCGTCTTACACAACACTGCGTTGATAGGCTTCAGGTGTTTCAGGTGGCGCTTGGGAAAGCGTTCCTGGTTGGGGATCAGGAAATTCTTATCCGCGCTCGACAGCCAGCGCGGGAAGACGCGCTCGAGGAAGATATTCGCATCAAACCTGCTTTTTCGCGGCAGTAGTGCCGACCAAACCGGAATACTGCGGCAGTGGCTGATCGTGACCTGAAAGCCGGACTGAGCCAGTGTGCGGTGTACGAGATCAACATCCTGATCCAGCCCGACGCCATTCGTCCGCGCGATGATGTTGACGTGAAGCATGTCGGGGATGCGATTGTTTTAGCAGTCGGGATGGTTTTTTTGAGAAGCGTAAAAGTCGGCTCGATTAGACAAGTTTAAAATGGCCAAATACCGTATGCACAAATCTATTTTGATACTCAGTTTCCGAATGAGTCATCTTCCTCATCATACGCACTATCGCGGGCCGCTGTTTCTCAACCCCGGCGATATCGACAGATTCAACGAGAGGATTTTTTTAGAATATTGACAAAAAAACTCAGTTATGTCCGTAACGCTGAGGAACCATTTGTGCCTATCCACCGGGCGCTCGAGAGGCAAGCCGTAGTGGGCAATCGTGCCGCTGCCCCGGGCGATCGGTGTGCGTGCGCTATTCCAGCAGTTGGGCAGGGAAACGATGACTTCTTTCTTTGCCACACGAAAAAGCTCATCCATTATGCGGTGCAGGCAGTCGAGATGTTCGAGAACCTTGATGCAGATTACCGTGTGGTAACTACTGTCTTGAAACGGTAGGCAATCGCATTCCTCGAGATTGAGTTCTATGTCGGGGTCACCCACAATATCGACGCCGGTGTATTCTACACTAGCGTCAATTATTGTTCGTATCGGAGCTTCATAGCAGCCTATGTCCAAAACACTCGTTTGGAATGAGGTACGATACTGATCAAATAAAAATTGAGAGCGGGCCTGCCGGCCATTAAAGGTTACGTTATGAATTCTCATGATATTGATTTAGAAGAAATGCAGGGTGCTTTATGCAATTGACCACTCAGTCGGAGATATTTTTCCGCAACAAGCAGACCGATGAGCTGCTCTTTTCTTGTGTCAGTGAACCGCTTATAATAGCAACTCATTTCATGGATAATCGCTTCTGCCTCGTCCGGGTGGTTGATGTAGTGGGTGATTTTTTCCGGGAGATCGGTGTAGTCATCGCGCACTTGCACGTAGTGTTTTCCTGCTTGGAGTGTGCCCTCCATAAACCAGGATTCATATTTCGGTTTGGTCATGAAGCAAAGCGAGTTGGATTGAGCGATCCACTTCAGGTTGGTGGCCACATCGTTGCCTTCGACGGAGAGAATGAACTTATGTTGAAGTTGTTCCGGTATGCTTAGATAGGGTTTCTGCCAGTTTTCCATCTCCGGGGTAACCCGCCCTTTTGACATTCCAATATCCAAAAGTGGGTGCCCGAAAAATTTTTCGAAAAGTGCGCTGCGGGGGTGATTGGGTTTAACCATCCCGCGCCAAACGAGTGTGTCCTTTTTTTGGCGATAGGGGGTGTGGTCTGTGATGGGGCGAAAGTGGCGGATACTGTTCAGCCGCAGGAGAACACTATTTTCATTGGGCCCGTCAATGGGCCGCGTTTTGACGAAGCTGGGGACTTCGCTGACGTCTGTTATATCGCCGAAACGGGCGTAACTCCGAACGTCTGCGGGGAAGTAGCGCATGATGCGTCGAAAGTCGAATAAGTAAGTCGCCTTTTCTTTCTGTATTTGGCCAATCCGCAAAGCTTCCCTGGGAATAGTGAACGGTTTATCAAGCTTGTTGTAGTAATTGACCCTGCGAAAAACTTCATCTCGATCATATCTATTTTGGCGGGCGAGCCAACGCTTCAGCCGAAATCGGTAGTAGCGGTCGAGTACGAGAAAATGCTCCGTGAACCCACGCAGGTAGAAAGCGATTTTTCGTGATTGCTGGTGTTTTAAAGCATTCATGGCGTTTATTCGCACTACGGCGGTACATTAACCAGGAGAAAAAGGATTGGGGTTAGAGCTGTGCATTGATTTTTTCCAGCAGAATTTCTCTGTTTTGGGTGCCGTCTTCAACCGATTTCTTGAAGCGGGCGATGTCTTTTTCTTGTCGCCGTCTATTTTTTCTCACGTTGTCCAGATCAATCAGTTGAACCGTCGTTTCATTTTTCACGACTATATTTTGAGCATGAAGATCGCCGTGGGTGAACCCTAAAGAGTGCAGTGACTTAATGGTATGTATGGCAGCTTGCGCTGTCTTTTCAGAAAGCGTAAGCGGGTCTTTTGAGTAAAGGAAATCGTAGAGATTGGGGCCAGCCACACGTTCAATCAGCAAAAACGTCCGCGCATACCGTAGGGTGTTGCGCGCGACAACCAGATAATGCGCTGGACAGGCGATACCACGCTTTCTGAGAAGGTAACTATAACGAAGGGACTTATGCGGGCGAGATAATCGAATAAGAATGCGAAACGCGGAAAGCAGGCCCTGCGCCCTGTAGCATTTAACGATCAGGGTTTTGCCTTGAATTCGGCAGAGACGGACATCCTGGGTCTTCCCTTCCTTGATGATCTCACCAGACTCAAAGAGCACGTCTACATCCGCGTAGGAGAGGTCGAGGAAATTATCCGGTGTTTCGGGTGTGATAGAACGAGAGTTAATCATGGGGTGTGCACTTTACTCGGCTTATGAATTCGGAATCCGATTATTCAGGTAATCGCTTAAGGCGGCCTCAAATTCAAGAATATGACGCTCCATAGAGAACTGCTGACCGGTGGCAATGGCATGTTGACGCATTGCCGACCGATTTTCCTGCCCGGCCAGTTTTTCAATGCACGCTCTTATTTTGTCATAATCTCCAGCCCGGGGGATCACATAGCCATTTTTTCCGCTTTCGACCAGCTCGGCACTGCCGTTGCTCGCAGTGGTAATTACGGGTAGTCCCGAGGCAAGGGCCTCGCAGACAACGTTGGCGGCGGCATCGTATTTAGACGGAAAAACCAGACAGTCAGCGGCGCCGTAAAATTTTTCGATCTGCGGTTGAAAGCCCGCGTAGGCCACCCGGTGCTTGAGGCCGTAGCGCGTGATGGCGTGATCCAGCTTGGACGCATCCGTGCGCCCGACGATGAGCAGCTTCACTTTGGTGTCTTTTATCAATGAAAACGAATGGATCAGCTCGGGGAGACCTTTTCGCTTTCCCCCACCTGCCGTAAAAAGGCAAACAAAATCGTCGCCCGAAAACCCATACTTGTCGCGTATGCTATCGCGCGTTTCTCCAGCTCGGGTCGGGTTAAAGCGATCCAGGTCGATACCATTCCGAATCACCCGGATAGTGCGGTCGGAAACGCCGTAGCGGTGCTGAATATCTTTTCTCACCATTTCCGAATTGGTGATTAAGCGATCCGGCGTTTTCTGCGTGAAGAGCCGTCGTTGCAGGAATTTAACAACCAGATGCTTAGGCTGGAGCTGTTCCAGCGAGCCGAGGCAATTTTCCATATAGGTCTCGTGGACACCGCCGCCGGCCCGGTAGAATTGGCCGAAAGTAACGTTGCCAGTCGTGAAAACCAAATCAAATTGAACCGGATGACGGCGAATCAATTGTTGCGCCCGGTAGTTGAACCAAAGCATGCGCAAACCCGACTCAAGCTTGCAGGCACGGATTCTGATCTTAGTCAGTCCACCGTGTTCAACCGAGCGGCTGCCAAAATTTTCCGCGAAACACCAGACTCGATAATCTTTATCCAGTAAGCCACGCAGCAAGCGTTTGATATAATTCTCGTGGCCGCCTTTGTCGGGATCCAGTGACTTAACGACCAGTGCGATCTTGATTGGTGTGCTCATCAAATTAAACCTGTTTCACTGACAAAACTTCCTGATAGAGGTTGCTGTAACTTGCCGCCATAGCTTGTGTGTTGAATTGAAGTGAGTGCTGGTAGGCGCTTTCAACAATCTGTTCTCGCAGGCGACTGTTCTGTTTCAATGTGAACAAATTTTGAGCCAACTGCACAGCGTCTTTTACCTCAGCTAGAAGTCCCGTGTTTTCGTTTTTGACCAGCTCCGGTATCCCGCCTGCGTTGGTAGCGACCACGGGCACCCGCGCGGCAAATGCATCGATCACACTGGTGCCGAGTCCTTCCGTTTTTGAGCTTATAAAAAAAATATCCAGCGATGGTAATACTTCGGCAATATTTTTTAAAAATCCGGTCAGTATGAAATAACCATCGAGATTGTGATGCTTGATATACGCTTTTATCTCGGCTTCTTGCTCACCTTCACCAATGATGAAGAATCGAACTTTATGATCGAAGTGTTCGATGTAGTGTTGGGCACTATCGACAAAGGTGAAATAATCTTTGTGCGGGGCGATTGCACTGGTGTTGCCAATTAAAGTAAGGTCACTATCGAGCTTGTATTCCCTTCGTAAAAAATCGGCTCCGATATAAGGCTCAAACTTGCAATGGTTGATCGCGCTGTGAATGGTCGTGCATTTCGTCGGCTCATCTGTGCCTCTCACGACAATTTTCCGAATCGCATCGGAGACGCAGACAATCCTCTGAATCCCGGGAAAGGTATATTTGAATCGCGAAAAGGGGTTGTTCTTTAATTTAAAGTCGACTCTTCGGGTCAGGACGACGGGCACCCGATTGCCGAATAAATAAGCCAGAAAAGCGGCGCTGTGCGAATGGGAGCTATGCGCGTGCAGGATATCAACGGACAGTTGCTTGCACAACCTTTTAAGGTCCCGGCCTGACTTCAGATCCGACGAGCTTTTCATCTGGAGGGGATAGTGCGCCCATCCCTTCTGCCTACAGAACGACTCAAATTCCGAGTCAGGCTTGCAGGCCACCAACGGTTCAATGCCCATGGTCTCCAATTCTTCGATTAGGTAGGCAATTTGTTGTTCGCCCCCGCGCCAACTGGATTCAGAGCTTAGATGAAGAATCTTCATGGCGGGATTTAAGCTCCTTAAACTTGGCGTATTTCAGAAATTTTGCATGTGCTGAAATGACGGCGATGGTTAATCCGTGAAAACCGTCCAGGAAACCACGTTGCAGCACGTAGCGCTTTAAGAATGTAAACGGAGGGTCACTGATCATTTTAAACGTAGCTGCGGTTCGCGGCTTTGCGTCGAATAATTGGCGTGCGGCAATTTCGGAGAACTTATTCGTCTGGTTAACATGAGCGGCCAGGCTTGAAATTGTGTCATGTAATATATCGCCGCGAAGTGACTCTATTTTTACCCCACGGTCGAGAACCACGGAATCGTGCGGGTTACGGCCACCCCATCTTCCGATTTTTCGATCCCATAATCTTACTTTCCGGTCAGGATACCAACCGCTGTGCTGAATCCATTGGCCGCAATAGTTGTTTAACCTCGGCATTGAGTAGGCCATCCCCGTTCTGCCACCACCGGATTTTAAATCCTGGATCTCGTTGATCAGGAGTTCGCTGAGGCATTCATCAGCGTCGAGGGAGAGTATGTCGTCGTACTCCGCTTCATCGAGGGCGAAGTTTTTTTGCTGGATGTGACCTTCAAATCGATTCTTTAAGAACCGGACTGTATCGTAGGACTTGCAGATGCTCTCAGTCTGGTCGCTCGAAAAACTGTCAACGACGACAATTTCATCGGCAACGTGGCACAGCGAGTCCAAGCACTTTTTGATTTTCTGCTCTTCGTTGAAAGTGATGATCGTTGCACTGATTTTCATCTCGGGATGGGGTTTCAGAATTAAGCTTTGGTTGATTTGAAGATGCGCCTAAGGCCGCGTCTCACCCGACGAAACTCAATTCCTTTCCGTTCGAACCAAGCAGCTAGCGCAAAAGAGGGTGATTTCAGAACATCTTCTGGAATAAACTCCAAACATTCCGGATAGATCCGGGCGAGATGCGCCAGCTCCATTTCCTTTTGTAATTTTGGAAGAATCCGAGGTTTTTTTAATCTGAAGTCGATGAAGGTCACTCCTTTTTCCGATATCAAAAAATTCGCGGGTTTGGCGTCGGATCTCAAATACCCCTTTTTGTGGAGATTCAGGAGTTCGGTCGCAACGAGTTCAGCGTCCTGCGGGCCCGCCGCAGTCCCTTTGTGGAAACGATAGCAGCAGAAGCTGTCAACGACGAGGCCCCACCTGCGTTTTTGCCCCGCCATCAGTGGGATCGGGGCCAGAAATCCCAATTGATGCATAAATTGAAGGTTTTTAAAGGTTCGAACGCTTTCGCTATTACGAAACAGGGTGGCGAGTCGTTCACCGAACCTCCGCAACCGGGCCCTCGGAATTTTGTAAATGATCGATTCGTTTCCGACCAGGATTTGCGCGGCATAGGTCGCGGAACTGTCTTTGAAGATTTTTTGGACTTCGTAGGATTTTTCAGCGATGGAATCGAGAAGCGATTTTGCGGTCCCTTCTTCAAGAGTTGTTAATAAGCGGAAACCCCGATACACGAGTTTTCGTTGAATGTTAGGCTTCGGACTCATCAAAAAATTTCATGTTGAACGTAGATGTGGAATCTTAGGGAGAGCGTTCTCCCCGTGGCAAGCCTCCAGCTGTTGGGGGAATTCACAGTCAGCGCTCCAGAGGTTTTTTGTGTCAGCGTTCGCCGGTCGGGATGTTGATCTCAATTTTTGGTTTCGGATGGGGACCGGTCTTTCCAGCTGAATTGATTCGGCATTATTCTCTTGCTTGATTTTATACTGTAGACAATTTGCGGACATATGGAAACAGCGACCTTGCGACAACTACGCAATGAAACGAGCCTGCTGGCTGAATGGATTGAAGCGGGAGAGACGGTCTTGGTAGCAAAGCGTTCCAAGCCACTCTCTCGTTTGATCTCCGCCGCTTCTCAGCAGCTTGACGAGTGGCCGATTCGCTGATTTTAAAGTTTTGCATCCTTTGATACGCGGTAGCGCAAACTGGCCCGGGCTGTTGGTCTGTTGTTATCTTCAGACTTTTCGGACGAAATTTAAACAGACAAGACTTTTTTCATTTTGCTCTTCTGTCTTAAGTTTTTCGCGTGCCTGCTGGCTTGGTTGCCGCCTGCTTTGGTTTCGGCTTTGTGCTGGTTCTTGGGCTCTCTTATCAGGATTGTTTTGCCATCACGCAGCCGCATCACGCTGAACAGTCTCTCCCATGCCTTCCCGGAGCGGACCGAGGCTTGGCGGCGGCGGGTTTTTCGAGCTTCTTGCGCGCGCCTGGTGGAGATGGGGCTCTTTCGTTTGGCGGCGACTTATTTCAGTCCGGAGCGGTTGGAGCAAACGCTGGAAATTTCGCCTGAAACGCGGAAAATTATCGGGGAATACGAGGCGGGTGCTATGCGGTATGGTCGACCTGTGGTGATTATGCTCCCGCACATGACGCTTTCGGAGGCGGCTACGATGCTGCCGGGGCAGGTCCCCGGGCTGAAGCCGGTCCATGCCATCTTTCGACCGCTTAACCAGCCGTCAATCAACCGCTGGGTCACGCAAGAGCGGGAGCGCTTTGGTGCTAAGATGATTTCGCGACGATCCGGACACAACAATGCCATGGCGGCCCTGCGGCGTGGGGAAATCGTGGCGGTGCTCTTTGATCAGGATGCGGCCAGCCGAGGTTCTGTCATCACCTTTATGGGGCGCATTGCATCGGCGACGGATCTGCCCGCGTTGATGGCCCATCGTTTCGGAGCAGATGTTTTTCTTATGCTGCCGGAGCGGCAAAGCTTTTGGCAGGCAAGGCTCACGTTGACTCCGATTCCACTCGGCGATTCGCCGGTGGACGTGACGATTGCGGCGCACGACACGCTGGAGGCCTATCTGCGCCGCGACTCGGCGACAGCCGCCGATTGGCTTTGGTTGCACAATCGGTGGAACTACGCTTACAAGCCATCAAAACGCTTTCACCTGCCGGAGAAACGCAACCAGCTCGCGCGGGCCAACGCGATGCATGGCCATGCCGCCGTGCCGCGCAAGACCCGCTTTTGGGTTCGGCTGCCCGATGAGCTGGACGCTGTCACTCAAGCGCTACCTGTCTTGAGGGCGATCCGGACCGGTCGGCCTGATTTCGAGTTTACCTTGCTCGGAAAACGGTCTTTTCGGGCATCTCTCGAGGGGCAAGGGGTGGCGGATCGTTTCATCTGCCTGCCTTCGAAGGGATTCGGGTATTTTTACACATTTCACAGGATGCGGCTAGAATATCCGGACACATTCCTTGTAATGAGTGACAGCTTTCGGGCTGATCTAGAGGCGTTTCTCACCCGTTGCCCCCAACGCTTTGGCATCGAACGGCCCGGTAAAAGGCGGCTCCTTCTGACCCAAGCTTACCGCATTCCTTCGACTATCGACGCGACTTGGATCCATACTACCCGGCTTTGGGAAGAAATGGCGCGTTTTTATGGCCTGCGGGAGCCCCTTTAGGCAAATTTTTCCCCGCGTAAACCGTGGGCTGGCTCTGTATTGTCAATTTGCCGTGGAGGAGTAAGTCCTGGGATGCGGTGAAGAAATTGAGGCCTACTTAAACGAAGGCTCCGCGTGCGCACTCTGGAATTTTGAGATCAAGCGCTTCGTAGTTGACGCGCGGAAGGGCGTGCTCAATTTCGCTGCTATGGAACTATCCGATACGCAAAAAGCTACGATCACACAATGGATTCAGGACGGGCGCTCGCTCGCTGAGGTGCAACGTCTTATCCGGGAAGAGTTTGAACTGCCCATGACCTATATGGATGTGCGGTTTCTGATCGATGATTTGGATATCACGATGGCTGAGCCGGAAGCGGAAGAAAAAGCAAAGGATGCTCCCGCCGACGACGCGGCCACGGAGGCCTCGGATCCGGAAATCGTGGATGACGGCGGGAGCGGCTCGGTTTCGGTCGATGTCGACGCGGTCATGCGCCCGGGTTCTTTGGTCAGCGGGACGGTCAGGTTCAGCGATGGAGTCAGCCTTGGCTGGCAGTTGAGTGCGTCGGGTCAGCTTGGCCTGATTCCGGGTGACGATCCGGATTACCGCCCCGACCCGGAGGATGTGCAGGCTTTCCAAACGCAGCTCGAAGAAGTGCTGCGCCAGAAGGGTTTTTAGCCGACGTCCTTCGGATCGAGCGCATCGCGCAGGCCGTCGCCGATGAAGTTGAGGGCGAAAATGGTGAGCGAGAAAAAAAGTGCCGGAAAAACGAGCAGCCAGGGGTAAATGTCGAGCTTGACGGCCCCCTCGTTGATGAGGATGCCCCATGAACTCATGGGGGGCTGCACGCCGAGGCCGAGGAAGCTGATAATGGATTCCAGCAGGATGACCGCTGGAATGGTCAGCGTGGTGAAGACGATGACGGGGCTGAGCAGGTTGGGCAGGATGTGGCTCCGGAGAATGTGGACGGTCGATGCGCCGCTGACTACGGCGGCATCGACGAAGGTCTGTCGACGCAGCGCCTTGGTCTGTCCGCGGACGATTCGTGCCATCGTGAGCCATTCGACCGCTCCGATGGCGAGGAAGATGAGCAGGATGCTTCGCCCGAGCAGGACGGTGAGCAAGATCACGATGATAGTGAAGGGGAGGGCGTAGAGCATATCCACCAGGCGCATCATGGCGGCCTCGGTGCGACCGCCGTAGTAGCCGGCAATCATGCCGTAAACGACACCGATGAGCAGGGCGACAGCCGTGGCGGCGAAGCCGACGCCAATGGAGATGCGCCCGCCGGCGAGGGTGCGCACGAGCAGGTCGCGGCCCAGCTCGTCGGTGCCGAACCAGTGAGCGGAGGAGGGTGGCTGGGCTCCGTAGGCGAGCTGCGTCGTTTCCGGGGCATGGGGACTGAAAAAGGGACCGAAAAGACAGAGCAGGGCGATCCCGAGAAAGAGTGCGCCGCCGATCCGTGCCATCCGGTTGGTCCGGAGGCGCTCCCAGGCATCATGCCCAAGCGAGCGGGCGTCGCCGGCCTGTTTTTCGCGTTCGAGCTTAGTCATGGCGCGTGCGGGGGTTCATCCACATTTGGATCAGATCGACAACAAGGTTAAAAAAGAGGATGAGGACCGCATAGAAAAGAACGGTGCCCATGACCATCGTGTCGTCGCGGTTAAAGGCCGAGTTGACGAAAAAGCTGCCCAGCCCGGGGATGAAGAAAATGGTTTCCACCACAAAGGACCCACTGATTAACCCGGCCACAGCTGGCCCGAGATAGGCCACCACAGGATAGAGAGCGGTGCGCAAGGCGTGCCGCAGGACGACGAGGCGCTCACCCAGCCCCTTGGCCCGAGCGGTGCGGATGTAGTCGAGCCGCATGACATCGAGCATGCCGCTGCGGGCGAGCCGGGCGATGTAGGCGGCGTAGAAGAGCCCCAGCGTGATGGCGGGCAGCACACGGTCGCTGGGGTGGTTCCAGCCGAAGGGGTTGAACCAGCCGAGCTGCATGCTGAAGACAAGGATGAGGATGGGGCCGAGGACGAAAGCGGGCAGGCAGATCCCCAGCATGGCAATGCTCATGAGAGCGCTCTCACTGGGGCGCTTGTGGCGGAGCGCCGCGAGGATACCGATCGGTGTGCCCAGGGCAATCGAAACAAGCAGCGCATAAAACCCCAGCTCCAGTGAGACCGGGAAGCTTTGGGCAATAATTTCATCCACGTCCCAGCCGGCATATTTGTAGGACGGGCCAAAATCGCCCTGGAGGCGCTGCCTCAGGAAGCGGAGGTATTGTTCGTGCACCGGAAGATCAAGGCCGTAATGGGCATTAATTTGCGCCTCAACTTCTTCGCTGAGATCTTTTTCCGTGTCGAAGGGACCGCCCGGCGTCAATTGCAGCAAGACAAAGGTCGCCGTGGCGATCACCCAGAGGGTTGGAATGGCCTGGAGCAGCCGTCTGGCGATGAGCGTATACATTTGGTTGAAGCTGTAGCCGGAGCGCTTTCGTTTCGAATCAAACAAAAGCGTGGCAAGATCGATTCGACAAGCTGGAAGCTCGTCACTACGCAACGTAGATCAAATCAATATTCTGCTAATTTGAGTTGGCGTTCGGACGTAATTCGGCTTTGTTCAGGCGTATGCAAAGAATAGCAGGACTTCTCCTCATCTGGCTCGCTTCTGGAATCATGGCGCACGCCTTCCACTCGATTGAGTTAAAGAACGGCTCGCGGGTGCGGGGCGAGATCGTCCTGGAACGGCCCGACGCGATCTACGTCGACCTGGGTTTCAATTTGCTGACGGTGCCCAGCGATGCGGTGGTGACCATCGAATCGTCCGAGGCCGGGGGAGCACCGGATGTGCGCAATCCGGCAGATCGGGGTCAGGAAACACTCTACGAGCTGTCCAGCGGACGGGGTAGCCAAACGATCCGCGACTGGATCGACGAGCTCGGGGAAGCTGTGGCGCTCGTGCAAACGCCGACGGGCCTGGGCTCGGGTTTTGTCATTCATAAGGACGGCTACGTGATTACCAACGACCACGTGATTGCCGGAGAAAACCGCATTTCGATCACAATTTTTGAGGATGGTGAAAACGAACTTTCCAAAGTGACTTACGACAACGCGCGAATCGTCGCGACCAGCGCGGAGCTCGACCTGGCCCTGCTCAAGATTGAAACGGAGGCGGAAACCCGGTCCTTCAAGACCGTGCCGCTGGCAGCTGCGGGCGGCGGGCTGCGCGAGGGGCAGACGGTCTTCGCCATTGGTAGTCCGATGGGGCTGGACCGCACGGTCTCGGAGGGCATCATCAGCGTGGCCAACCGGGTGATCAACGGGCGGCTCTACCTTCAGACCACCACCCAAATCAACCCCGGGAACTCGGGCGGGCCGCTCTTCAACCTCAAAGGCGAAGTCGTGGGCGTAAACAACATGAAGATCGCGGCGGTCGGAGCGGAGGGGCTTGGCTTCTCGATTTCTGCGGATACGCTGCGCTCTTTTATCGACAACCGGGATGCCTATGCCTTCGATCCACGGAACCCGAATGCCGGTTTCCGCTACCTAAGCCCGCCGAAGACGAAATAAAAACCACCGATTGCTTCTGAAACACCTCATTTATGCTAAAGAAAATCGCCGCACTGTTTGCCGCTCTGGGCCTGCTCGTATTGACCGGTTCAGGTGCTCCGCTCAATGTTCATTTGGATGATTCGGTCGATCTCCACCTTTCGCTGCGCAGTCCGGCCGAAACCCGGGCCGACTGGGCAACGCATCCGCTGGCGAAGCTTTCCGCCGATCCGCAACTGAAGGCTTTCTTTGCTCCGCTCTTTGAAGATGCGTCTGATGCCAATGAAGAGAGCTTTACGGAGGTCATGGAAAATGAGTTCGGTCTGACTTGGGACGAGCTCTTCGAGCTGTTGCCCGGTCAAATAACGCTCTCCTGGTTTAATATGCCCGAGTTGATTCTCGAACAGACCGAGCGCCCGGAACTTGCCATCATGGCCGAGTTTGCCGGCGATGCCGAACGACTTGAAGAACTCATGCAGGTGCAGTTTGAGCGTAATGCGGCCAAGCAAAAAGAAATCAATCCGGCAATCGAGCACGTCATGATCGAGGAATCCTTCATGGGCGAGACGCTGCATTTGGACGAAACCTTCGACGGAGAGAAGACCTACATAGA
Source organism: Verrucomicrobiota bacterium (assembly GCA_009908325.1). GTDB lineage: Bacteria > Verrucomicrobiota > Verrucomicrobiia > Opitutales > Coraliomargaritaceae > Thalassobacterium. Next base: position 12,577 of record JAAAPI010000278.1, read on the forward strand.
AGACGGTTACGCACTGGTCGACGGCATCTTTATTCTGGCCACGCCCGAGACGCGATTGCGCTCCGTCGTCGAGGCGATCAAGGCCGGGCCGGAATCGCCACTCGTCCGGACGATCCCTTACCAGCGGGCCCGCGAAGAGGGCGGCCGCGGCGACCTCTCGCTCTACCTCAATCTGGCGTCCATCCTGCCTCCGCTCAACGCGGCATTGCTGGAGCAATCGATGGCAAGCGGGGCGGCCATGTTCGGGCTGAGTGAGAAGAGCCTGGACGCAGCGCTCTCTCTGGAATCGATGCAGGCGTTTTTTCTGGATGTGGACCTGATCGAATCGGGCCTCAGCTCCCACAGTGGAATCATCTACCGGGAAAAAGCGGGGTTATTGAGCCTTTTGACCTATCGCGATGGACCCCTGCCTCAAGCAGATTATGTACCCGAAGACATTTACTCGACCTCGATCTCGTCGATGGACTTTGGTGCCATGTTGGCCCAATTGGAAACCCTACTCGGTGGTGCCAGCCCGACGCTACCGCCCATGATCGATATGCAGCTGCAAAATGTGCGTTCTCAGACGGGGGTGGACCTGCGCAGTTCGGTCCTGGAAAATTTCTCGGATTCGATGGTCAGTCTGGTCGCGCTGCCCGATGACCAGCGGGGTGCGGCGGCCCTTTACCAGCCGGATCAGGTCTTCGTGGTCGGCGTGCGCGATGCCGAGGCGCTCTCCGGCGCGCTCAAAGCACTCATCGATCTGGTGCCCGGTGCCCGCGACCAAATCGAAACGCAGCGCTTTGCGGGCCAAACGATCCAGACCATACGCGGCCGCCCGAACCCGAACATGCCCGAGGTGCAGGCAAACGATGTGAGCTACGTCATCACCCGGTCGAAATTCATCTTCAATGTAGGCGATGCCTCGCTGCTTAAGGAGGTGCTGACGCGGATGGAGTCCGGCGAAACGGGCTTTTGGCAAAATGCTTCGACGGAATTACTATTTGAGCCCATCGGCGAGGACGGTGCGGTGTCGCGATCCTACGTCGATCTCGAAAAAATAGTGCAGCCGATTCTCCAGATATTTGTGCAGACCGCCCAATTAGGGGCAGGCAATGGCGAACTGAAAATGGAGAACATTCCCGAAAACCTCGAGATGCCGTTCCATGTGGTTTCTGAGGTGAACGAGGCTCCGGATGGAATTTTCAGCCGTTCCCTCATGATCGAACGGGAGGCGTCAAAGTGATTCGAGTCGGCTTATTTTCGGTATTCCTGTTGCTTGTTTCCGTCTCCTCCGGCACCGCGCAAGCACAAGTAAATATCGGGTTTGGTGAGCCCAAAGTGATCAAACTCGATTGGTCCACACGGGCTTTACAGGTGGAGGATTTGGATGGCGACGGGCTCGATGACCTAGCGGTGATCAACAACGACACCGCGCAAATCGAGCTACTCTATCAAAACGATGGCGGTGTTCCCTCCGAGGCCGGGCAACAGCGCTTGCAACGTGATCGTTGGGACCCGGTTCTTGAGGACGGAGATTTAAAATCGACAAAGATTACAGTGGGAGTGCCGCTTTTTGATCTCGGAGTGGGGGATTTGAATAACGACGGTCGACCGGATCTTGCCTACACCTCCCGGAGCGTGCCCTTGACAGTGCGCTATCAGGATGCGGAAGGTCAGTGGCTGGAGACCCAGGAGTTTGATGGGTTTGAAGCGCTCGGTTGGCAGGGCACGCTGAAACTCGCCGATTTGAATGGGGACGGGCTGTCTCAAATTGTCCTCCTTTCGGGGGACGCGCTTCGGATTTTTTCTCAGGACGCGGATGGCAGGCTGCTCGAGCCGGACGTGTATTTCGTGACGGGCGAGAACCCCTTCAATCTTATCATAGCCGATGTGACCGGGGACGGACTGGACGAAATCTGCTACATCACGAAAGAAGGGAAGCAGGCTTTTGTCATGCGCGAGCAACTGGCGGATGGCGGTTTCGGCGGCGAGCGGCGCTTCGTTTTAGACCGTCCGGTGCGGATGGTGGCTCCCATGTTGACGAGCGGTAGGGGCGCTTCACGTTTCGTCTCGGTCGATTCGCGTAGCGGTAGCCTGGAGTTTTTCGAGATAGAATCGGTCCAGAACGGGGATGACAAGCGGGCGCTGGAAGGGGTGCAGCCCATCATTTATCCACTCTTCAAGGAAACCAATGCAGGTGCACGCTATGGCTTCGCCGATTTGGACGGCGATGGCGAACCGGATCTGCAAGTGGCCAATCCGGCGGGGTCCGAGGTGATTGTTTTCCTGAAAAACGACGGCCGCTATGAGGCCTCCAAGCGTTTTCCCTCCTTTTCGGCGATCTCATCGCTGGCGGGTGGTCGTTTCTTTCAAGCGGATTTCGAAGGTGTCGTCGCCCTCAGCCGTGAGGAGGGCACCCTCGGGTATAGCGAATTTGATGCGCGTCAGCGGCTTTCCTTCCCGCGGCAGCTCAACATAGCCGGGGGCGATCCCCTGGTCTGCCAAGCTGTCGATCTGGATGCTGACGGGTTTGACGAGCTGGCTTTGCTGCTGGAAGACGCGGGTGATCGGCACCTCGTGATCGCACAACCCGAGGACCGCAGCGATCCCGCTTCTGCCTGGGAGCTGATCCGGGAGATTCCGGTCGAATCGCCTCGCCGCCAGCCCGACGCGATGCAGGTTGTGGATATTTTTGGTGACCGTGGGCCGGGACTCATGCTTTTCGTGCCACGCGAAGCGCCGGTCTTTCTGGCGCCGGTAGCGGGAGGGGCGCCCTACGAACTTGAGCCGGTGGGCGAGGACTCCAGCGTGCGGAAAAGTCTGCTGCAGGGAATCCTGCCCGCACAGGTATCCGAGATCGACGTCGATGGCGATGGCTCCCCGGAGCTCGTAGCGGCACGCACCGGATTTGCCCGGGCGATTCGGTTTAGCGACGATCAACTTGAGATGGTCGATCAATTCAATGCACGCCGCAGCGGCGATGAACTGTCTGCGGTGATTCCGAATGTGGCAGACGGCATGCTGGAGGGACTGGTTTTTTACGTCGAGAAGGCGGGCGAATTACAATTTTTGTCGCGGGATGCGGATGGCGTTTTGCGCTACCGAAGGAGCGAGCAGGTCGGCCCCATCACGCTGTCGGGCTGGATGGAGTTTGCCGGGGCCGCGCCCGCCGATGCCGCCCACCTGCTTTACGGCGAGGACCGTTTTTGGTATTTTGCTCCCGAAGCTGCGGGCTGGAAGCGCGCCGTCGGGGACAATTACGAGACCGAACTGGAAGACGTATTCTTCAGCCATGTCGTTTCTGCAGACTTTGATAGGGATGGATTACTGGAGTTAATTGCCGTCGACGGCAACGAAAACGTCGTTGAGATATTGGGGCGTGATGCCGATGGCTGGAAGTCGCTCATGTATTGGGAGATATTTGACCAAAATATGCATTACCAGGGCCGCACCGGGGCCAAGCTCGAGCCCCGGGAAACAATCCGCGCCGATCTGAATGGGGATGGAAAGCTGGACTTTGGCTTCCTCATCCACGACAGGATACTCTACTACCCGCAGGAGTGACCGCACCGGGTCTTGGGCTTCAGGCATTACGTGGCGTGTCCGCTCGCCGGACGCCCCGACGTCGCACTGGATGGTCGAGGTAGCACGGCGGATCATGCCGAAGGCGCTCACGAGCGAGCACGCCACGAATAACGGCCGCGTGGCGTGTCCGCTCGCCGGATGCCCCGACGTCGCACTGGATGGTCGAGGTAGCACGGCGGATCATGCCGAAGGCGCTCGCAAGCGAGCACGCCACGAATGACGGCTGCGTGCCAAGCTCATTCCTTTGTCACGGTTTACGCTCTTTTAAGAAATCGCGGCTGGCCCGCTTCAGCTTTCTGATCTTGGACTCGTTTTTTTTGAGGTCACGCTTGTCCATGTGGTCAATGAAGAGCTTTCCGTTCAGGTGGTCGACCTCGTGAAGGATGCAGCGGCCGAGCAGGCCGTCGGCTTCGATGACATGGGGGTTCCCCTCGGTATCCTGAAACTCGCAGCGCACGCCAACGGGGCGGTCGACCTTGCCGTTCACACCGGGGAAGGAAAGGCAGCCTTCTTCGTAACTCGCCTCCGTCGGGTCGGTAATCGTGACCTTTGGGTTGGCCAAGGCCATCGGCATGATCAAATCGAGCGGGGGCTGTTTGCCATCGAAGCTGTAGTGAAAGGGGATGTCAACGCCCTCGGGTGGGCGGACGTCGATCACGCAAAGCTGTCGTGCGCGGTCGACTTGCTGGGCGGCGAGGCCGATGCCTTCTGCCTCATACATCGTCTCCACCATATCATTGGCCAGTTCGGCCAGCGACTCACCAAAATCGCTGATCGGTTCTCCCACCTTACGTAGGATGGGTTCGCCGTATTGGGTGACGCGGAGGAGCATGGAGAATTCGCTAATTCCGCCGACCGGCGGCGCGGGCGGGGAGGGGAGCCACGTTGCACATGCCGACGTTGACGACGACCTGATGCTTCGCGGCTACGGCTTCGTAAGCGGCACGCAGGCCGGACCAGAGTTGGTCGGCCTCGCCCCAGACGACAGTCGACATGGTGCCGGTGTCGCGGTGTAGGCCGGCGGCATCAATGGCATCCAGATAGTCGTGGACCGCCTCGCGGGGATCTCCCCCGAGGGCGTAGACCGAGATTTGAACTGAAATCAATGGGTCTGTTTTGTCCATGGTTCCAACGACAGGGAAGTGCTAGACCAGCATGAGTGCGGGGGTTTCGATGATTTCTTTGAGAGCTTGCAGATATTGTGCGCCGACGGCCCCGTCGATCGTGCGGTGGTCGCCCGAAAGGCCGATCTTCATGACCTGGCCGATCACAATTTCGTCGTTTTTGTTGACGACCGGTTTCTTTATGGTGGCACCGATGCTAAGGATGGCGGCGTTGTTAGGATTAATAATTCCGTAGAAATCGGAAATGCCAAACATACCGAGGTTGGTAACCGTCAGGGTCGAGCCACTCATTTCGTCGGGGGCGAGTTTCTTGTCGCGGGCTTTCTTGATAAGCACTTTGGCCTCGGCCCCGATTTCGCGCAGGCCTTTGGTTTCGGCCGCGCGGATGACGGGTGTGACGAGTCCATCGTCGATGGCCACACCGAAGGCGAGGTGCACGTTGGCATGTTGCGCGATCTTGTCGCCCTCCCATGAGCGGTTGATGGCGGGGACACGCCGCACTGCTTCGGCGGCCGCTTTAAGAGTCAGATCGTTGACGGTGAACTTGGTGCCACCGTGTTCCTTGGGCAGATCTGCGAGCTTGGCGTTCAACTCGGCGCGAAGCTTGGCCAGCGGTGCACCGTCGACCTCGATTTGCAGGTAGAAGTGGGGAGCCTGTGTCTTTGAGGCGACGAGGGCTTTGGCGATGCTCTTTCGCATGTTGGAAACCGGCAATTCGAGGGCTTCCAGAGTCGCTGCCGGGGCTTCGGCGGGGGGCTCTTTGGCGACCGTCGACTTCGCTTCCTTGGCGGGCGCGGCGTCTGGCTTGAAGCCTTCCACGTCGGCTTTTACGATACGGCCGCCGGGTCCCGTGCCTTGGATGTCGGCAAGATTGATGCCTTTATCGGCGGCAACCTTCTTGGCGAGGGGCGATGCCTTGATACGCCCACCTTCCGCTGTCGTGGTGGTCTGTCCCGCAGTTTGCCCACCAGTCACTTCGCTGCTTTTTTCAGAAGGCTCTTCCGGCGGCCTGTCCTCGGCCTTGGGCTTTTCCTCCGATTGCTCCTCGTCTTTTTCCGCTTCAGCGTCTTCAGCTTCATCAGTGCCCGCGTCGCTCTCCTCCGGTTCCTCTTGGTCCGCATCGCCAGAATCATCGGCATCTTCGGTATCCGTGCTAGGCTTCGGCGTACTGGCTCCAGCGTCGGGCGCCTCTTCGCCTTCTTCGCCGACGGCGGCGATGGCTCCACCGACTTCAACTTCATCGCCGGCGGCGCAGTATTGTTTGAGCAAAATGCCGTCGTCGAAACACTCGACTTCCATGGTCGCCTTATCGGTTTCGACCTCGGCGATCATATCGCCATTGGCAACGGTGTCGCCCTCGTCTTTTAACCATTTGACCAGCGTGCCGACCGTCATGGTGTCGCTGAGTTTAGGCATGTCGATTAGTGTAGCCATTTTTGGGAGTTAGAATATTGGAATTAAGAGATAAGTAAAAGTGCCCGTTTCGCAGGGTGGTCAGTGGAGAGTCGTTGCCACTTATTTCATGGCTTTAAGCACGGCTTCGATGATGCGTTCCTCGTTCGGGATTTGCCAGTTTTCCAGATCTTTAGCGTATATCTGCGGCGCATCGATAGCAGAAACCCGGTGGATGGGAGCGTCAAGGTAATCGAAGGCCTTAAACTGAATTAGGTGAGAGATCTGTGCGTCGACCCCGCAGAAGGGCTTGTTTTCTTCGACGAGAACTGCCCGATTCGTCTTTTTCACGGAGTTGAGAATGGTCGCCTCGTCGAGAGGACGGACAGAGCGGAGGTCAACCACCTCGACGTTGATGTTGTGCTTTTCCTGGAGAATCTCCGCAGCTTGCAGCGAAATAATGGCGCAACGACCGTGCGAGACAATCGTTAGATCGGTTCCTTCCTTGAGGATGTTGGCGACGCCGAGCTCGACGATATATTCTTCTTCAGGGACCTCCCACTTTTGACCGTAGAGGAGGGTGTTTTCCATGACGAAAACAGGATCGTTGTCGCGGATCGCGGCTTTCATCAAACCCTTGGCGTCGTAGGCGTTGGACGGACAGACGACTTTCAAGCCGGGGTGATAGGCCACCATGTTCTCCGGCGTATGCGAGTGCGTCGCACCGACGTTTGTCCCGCCGTTGGCCGGGCCGCGGATCACGATAGGGATATTCATGAGACCGCCTGACATGTATCGGCAAAATGAAGCATTATTAAAAAGCTGGTCGAAGGCGACGTAGCTGAACGACATGAACATGAGCTCAACAACGGGTCGGATACCAAGCGAGGACGCGCCGATAGCCAGACCGGAAAATGCTGCTTCCGAGATAGGCGTGTCGATGACGCGTTTGTCCCCGTGCTTTTCCCAAAGCCCTTCCGTGACTTTGTAGGCTCCGTTGTATTGGGCGACTTCTTCGCCCATGATGCAGACGTTTTCGTCGCGTTGGATTTCTTCGTCGAGTGCTTGCTTGACGGCTTCGCGGTAAGTGATGAGTGGCATAATGCTTTAGTCGTTAAAGAAATACGTTCCCTTGAGCTTACCTTCCGTGTCGTTATCGACCTCCCAGTAAACATCGGTCGTTATCTCGCTGCGCGGCGCGACCGGGCTTTCATCGGCAAATTCGGCGGCGGTCTCCGCTTCGTCTTTCTTCTCCTGGTCGATCTTTTTAGCCGCCTCTTCGGAAAGAATTCCGCCGGAAATGAGCTGTTCCTTGGTCACATTGACCGGATCCTTCGTCCGCTTATATTCCTCGATCTCTTCCTTCGTGCGGTATTTTTCATGGTTGGCATCGGCTACAGAATGCCCCCGGTAGCGGTAGGTGCGGATTTCCAGAAGAAAGGGCTTCAATTCTTTGCGTGCACGGCTCATGGCACGATCAGCAACCTCGCGGACCTCAAAGACATCATGCCCATCGCAGACTCCCCACTCCATGTCGAAACCCTCGGCGCGGTGGGCAAGATTTTCCTCGGCCGAGGAGCGTTTCAAACTGGTCCCCATAGAGTAGCCGTTATTCTCAATGACGAAAACGACAGGGAGATTCCACAACGACGCCAGATTGAGCGTTTCCATGAACGCTCCCTGATTTACCGCACCGTCACCGAGGAAACAAACCGCACAGCCTTTCAAACCTTTATATTTCAACGCGAAGGCCAGGCCGGCACCGAGCGGGGTTTGTCCGGCGACAATGCCGTGGCCACCCCAGTAATTTTTTTCCGGTGCAAAAAAGTGCATTGAACCTCCTTTACCTTTGGAGCAACCGGTGTGCTTGCCGAAGAGCTCGGCCATACACTCGTTCATCGACATACCAACGGCCAGCGCATGGCCGTGATCCCGGTAGGCGGTGATAATGTGATCGTTTTCTCCAATGAGCGAGGCAATGCCGGTCGCCACCGCTTCCTGCCCAATGTAGAGGTGGAGAAAACCCCCGATCTTTCCCTGATTGTAGGCGCGTAGCGAACGTTCCTCGAATCGTCGAATACCAACAATCATGCGGTAGAGATCGATTTTAGCTTCTTTGGACAAATTTTTGTTCACCGGAGCGCTCAAAAAACTCTTAGCCTTGGTCGACTTTTTCGAGGCAGTCTTCGTAGCGGTTTTTGTTTTCTTCTTCGTGGTTGCCATATTCAGGGATTGAAAGTCTCACAGGTTCCCGCGAACTCAAGAATAAAAGCGAGAAAAGCGTGTAAATACCGCATTTCGTATGGTTATTTTTATTTTACGAATTTTAATACGCAATTTACGTTGCGCTTTTAATTTGAATAAACAGGCCGGATCGCCGCGCCCGAGCCTGCTTGGCTCGCCCGGTGCGCGCCAGCCCCACACCTAAAGGAGTGGGGATACGTATGCGGCTTGCTTCAGCTGGTTGCATGGCGTCGTCGGGGTCAGTTTGAATTGCCGAGCCTGTCGACCCCGCACCAAAAGGAGTGGAGATACGTGTGCGGCTTGCTTCAGCTGGTCGCATGGCGTCGTCGGGGTCAGTTTGAATTGCCGAGCCTGTCGACCCCGCACCTAAAGGAGCGGGGATACGTAAGCGGCTTGCTTCAGCTGGCCGCATCGCCATGGCCGAGCCTGCATGGCTCGCCCGGTGCGTCGGCCCCACACCTAAAGGAGTGGGGATACGTGGAGTGGGTATATGTAAGCGGCTTTGCACGCTTCTGCCTTGCACCATGTCCGGGTAAGGTGTCAGATTTCCCGGCATGGCGGACCGACCTTTCACATTTATTTGCGGCGATGATGACTATCTTGTGGGCGAACAGGGGCGCGCGTGGTTCGCCAGAGAGACCAGCGAGCTCTCGGATTCGCTTTCCAAGGAGGTCGTGAATGGACGCGCCGCTAATGTGGCCGAGGTGGAAGACGCCATCAATCGCTTCACCAGTGCGGTGCAGACTTTGTCACTTTTTGGTGAGCGTAAAGTAGTCTGGTTAAAAGATGTCAACTTCCTGGCGGACAGTCCGACCGGGCGGGCGCAGGGAACGCTGGATTTGCTGGAAAATCTCAGGGAAATGCTCGCGGCACTGGACCCGGGTAGCGTCGGTGTCCTCATCACGGCACAGCCGGTCGACAAGCGGCGCAGCTTTTATAAGTGGTGCCAGAAAACTGCGGACTTTACGGCACTGGCTGCGGGTAAGGATCGAGCTCGGGTATGTGTCGATTTGATACGCAAAGAATGCGAGGATGCCGGAGTGGGAATGACGTCGGAAGCAATGGAGCTTTTGGTCGGCAAGGTGAACGGGCATACCCGTTTGATTGTTGAAGAGACACGAAAACTCGCAACCTTTGCAGGCCCGGAAACGGAGGCGATCAATGCTCGGCTGGTAGCCGATCTGGTGCCCAACTTCGGTGACGCGGATTTTTTCGAAGCAGCGGATGCTTTTTATTCACTCAAGCTCGGCTGGACCTTGGAGGCCTTGCGGCGACATTTTTTCACCAATAGCGAATCCCGCCCGCTTTTGGGCAGCCTGCAGTCCCGTAATCGCTTAATCATACAATTGCGCGTGCTATTGGATGCCGGTGCGATTCGCCTTGGGGGTCGGGGTATTTCCAAAGCTGACCTGGAAGCAGCGGCCCGAACGTATGCACGGCATTTCAGCGCGAATGATGAGAAGAGCCCGCTCAATGTGTTTACCCAAAACCCGTGGTATTTGGGGCGACTGGCGGAAACGGCGAGAAAGGTGCCCCTGAAAAAACTGATCGGCTTCCAGATCGCCTTTGCCGAGGCGTTCGAGGCGATCATTCAACGCCCGAATGAACAGGAGGAAGTTTGTCGCGAACTTGCGATTCAATGTTTGAGTTGAGTAGCCCAAGGGGTTACGCTAATCGGTTATCGGGTCAGGGCATCGCCCAACAAAATCCACAATGAGTTTCACGCGCTATCCCTTTGAAATTGAACCTCAAACCGGTTATTTTGGTTTGTTGGGAGGCTTTAGAGGGTTGGGGTTATATTTGCTGCTGGCCGTTGCCTATGTCGCCGCGATTCTTGGCTTTGATCCAACCGAAGCGCTGAGCTTTTTATCGTTTTCTTTGGTCTTGGGACTCGCTATGATTTCGGGACTTTTGTTCCGCTATTCGGGAGCAGTCATCTCGTTTGCTGTCGTTCTTATCGTGGGTTTGTCACTCTGGCATTCGAATGCCGGTATTTTTGCGAAAATGCCAGCGACGCAGGGACTCAGCTTCGTTTTAAGCAAGGCATTCACAGTGGGTCTGTTTTCGACAATTAGCGCATTGGCATTCGGCTATGATTTTCGTCTTTCGGAGCTGGCAACCAACCGGCAAAACCTCTTGCATAAGATCTTTGATGCGCTGCCCATCGGCATATGGGTGCGCGCCCGTGACGGACGGAGCATTTTTGTAAACGACCGATGGGCAGAATTTTCTCCCTACAGCGCGGATGAGATCGTCGATTCCGGCCGAGTTCAGCCTCCGGTTGATCTGGGGAGTGACTGGGTCGAGCTGCTTTCCCGGATCGTCGACTCGGATGATTCCGCAGTGCACTACAAAAACATCGAGCTCGAAAACGCGGAAGGAGAGCGGTCTGAAATGACGCTGCTGAGCCTGCGCATGTTCATCGATCAGGAGGATGACTTTGGCAGCCTTTCCCTTTTGATCGATGAAACGGCGCTTCACGCCTACGAAGTAAAAATACGCCAAAGTGAGCGCAATCTGCAACTGGCACTGCATAACGCAAAAATGGGCTTTTGGACCGAAAATATTAAAACCCGGGAATTGAACTGCGATGATAACTGGTATCGTTTACTGAATATTGCCCAGAAAGAAGAAGGGCCCCCAGTCGAGATTTGGAACGAGCGTCTTCACCCCGAAGACCGTGAACGTGTTCATCTGAATTACTGCGAGTTTTACGCATCGGGAAGGGAAACCAATCGACTGGACTACCGAATCCGAAGCGGTGAAACGAAATACATTTGGGTGCAAGACTCGATCCTTGTTACCGAACGTGCCGACGACGGAACGGCGCTTTGCATCATGGGAACGATGCAGGATATCACGGAGCGGAAAGAAGCCGAGACGGCACTCACACTGGCAAAAGAAAAAGCCGAAACCGCGAATCAGGCGAAGGGGCAATTTATCGCAACGATTTCTCACGAAATCCGTACACCGCTGAACGCTATCATTGGGCTCTCCAGTTTTCTCATAGAGGCGGAATTGGACGAGGACCACCTTGATTTGGCGCAAACCATTCACTTCAGCGGCAAGAATCTTTTGACGCTGGTCAATGAGATTCTCGATTTTTCGAAAATTGAAGCCGGGCGACTTTCTTTGGAGATGCAGGAGTTTCCGCTGATTCTGTGTCTGGAGGAGAGTGTCAAGCTCTTCAAGTTTCGGGCGGCAAAAAAAAGCATCCGACTGCAATTGGAAATGCATGAAGACCTGCCCGAATTCGCCTTCGGCGATATGGATCGTTTGCGCCAGATTTTACAAAATCTGCTCTCAAACGCCTTAAAATTTACGGACAAGGGGAGGGTGACGGTTTCTGCGCGACCCGTTTCCCTGGCTGAATTTAATCGACGGCGAGGTGGTGACCCGGATCGCATGAAGCTGTTGAAGGGGGAGCCGGACAGAGAGTTTCTCGAAGTCAGTATCAAAGATTCGGGTATTGGCATAGCCAGGGAGCAACAGCACTTACTCTTCCAGGCGTTTAGTCAGGTCGATGCATCAACAACCCGAAAGTATGAAGGCACCGGCTTGGGGTTGGTTATCTGCAAGCGTCTCGTCGATGCAATGGGTGGTTGTATCTGGGTGGAAAGCGAAGCGGGCGAGGGAGCGGAATTCGTTTTCGTAGCACCCATGAAGCTCGTCCCAAACACAAACGATTTACCCGGCATCGAGCGCCTATCCACCGATTCGAATCCGGCTTTCGAAGCAAACCTGGCGGCCATGCACCCGCTCGATATTCTTGTCGTTGGGCCCGAGGAGTCGGCTGCCGAACTTTTGAAATCCTGTCGGCATTTAGGCTACGCACCGCATCACTCGACCGATTACGATTTAAGTCGAAGCGCTTCCGGGCATCGAGAATACGACCTGCTTCTGATTGTCCTCGAAGGGGAATTGAAAGCTCTGGAGCTCGTTCGAAACGTCTCGACCGGTAGCTACGCTATGCGCCCGGAAGCAATAATCGGGTTTGTGCCTGCGGACCAAACGATATCCATGGAACGATGCCAATTGGGTGGTCTAAACCATGTCGTTCAGGATGCGCCCACTGTAGAAAAACTGGAGGAAGTAATCAGGGACGCGGTTGATGTGCGCGGTTGAAGGCGCTGACGAGGGCCTGGAGTCCGGCCATCTCGATGCTGGGATCGATACCGCAGCCGAAGTAGGCCGCGTCGCCCACGCGCTGAATTTGAATGTAGGCGGCGGCCTTTGTTTTTGAACCTGCGCCAATCGAGTGTTGCCGGTAGTCAAGCAAGGTGAAATCCTTCCAACCTTTTACCTGAAGCGCATCGACGAATGCGCTGATCGGGCCGTTACCGGTTCCTGCGACTTTCATCTTCTCACCGTTGTAACGAATTTCTGCCTCAACTTTGACCTCACCCAGCTTGGAGAAATCCTCCCGTTCGATCGAGATTAGTTCGAGGGGGGATTTGAGATTAACATATTCTTTATGAAAGACGGCAAAGACCTCGTCCGGGGTCAACTCGCGGCTGCCCTTATCGGCAGCTGCGTTGACCACCGTTCCGACCTCAGGGTGCAGGGCCTTGGGTAGTTCCAGTCCGAAGTCTTTCCCGAGAATGTAAGCCACGCCACCCTTGCCGCTCTGGCTATTGATGCGAATGATGGCCTCGTAGTCGCGCCCGATATCTTCCGGATCAATCGCGAGGTAGGGGACCTCCCAGCGGGCGTCTTCGTCGGTGGCTTGCGACCGCGCGTCCATGCCCTTTTTAATGGCATCCTGGTGTGAGCCGGAGAAGGCGGTAAATACAAGATCACCTGCGTAGGGGTGGCGATCATGCACTGCCATCCGCGTGACGCGCTCATAGGCCGCGCGTATGCGCTCAAGATCACTGAAATCCAGTAATGGATCGACCCCCTGCGTGTAGAGGTTGAGGGCAACCGTCATAATGTCGAGGTTTCCGGTGCGCTCACCGTTTCCGAAGAGAGTCCCCTCCACACGGTCTGCCCCGGCCAGCAGTCCCAATTCGGTAGCGGCGATTCCGGTGCCACGGTCGTTATGGGTGTGCAAGCTGATGATCGCCTTCTTGCGCTCCTTTAAATTTCGACAGAACCACTCGATCTGGTCGGCATGGATGTTGGGTGTGGCCACTTCGACCGTGGCGGGTAAATTGAGAATGATGGGGTTCGACTCGGTCGGCTCCCACTCGGCCATGACCGCCTCGCAAATAGCCAGCGCGTAGTCTGTTTCTGTGTCCGAGAAGCTTTCCGGCGAGTATTCCAGGCGAATGTTTGTCTCCGGTATGGTCGAGACCAGACTTTTGACCAAGCGTGTGCCCTCGACGGCAATGGATTTGATCTCTTCTTTCGATTTATTGAAGGTGATCCGCCGCTGCACCGGTGACGTCGAATTATAAAGGTGGACGATGGCCTGAGGGACCCCCCGGAGGCTTTCAAAGGTCCGCCGGATCAAGTGATCGCGGGCTTGCACGAGCACTTGCAGCGTAACATCGGACGGAATGCGGTTTTCCGCCACGAGGCGCCGGATGAAGTTGAACTCAGTGTCACTAGCCGAGGGAAACCCGACTTCGATCTCCTTGAAACCGATGCGCACGAGAAGCTCGAACATCTCGATTTTTTCGTCGATGTTCATGGGTATAGCGAGGGCCTGATTGCCGTCGCGTAGGTCCACGCTCGCCCAGATCGGTGGCTGCGAAATTGTTTTCGACGGCCACTCGCGGTCCGGCAAGTCAATCGGCTGGAAGGCTGTGTATTTCGTGATAGTGCCCCTTTGCATAGTTGCTTTAGAATCCCGGTCGCAGCGAAACCTGTCAAGTGCGGGCTACCGGGGTGGGCAAGTCTGACTTCGTTCTTGTTTGTCGGAGAAATCTCACCATGCTAACACCCTGTGACAGATATGGATTCAGACTTAAAGGGCCGGACGATCCTTCTCGGGGTGACCGGCTCGATTGCGGCTTACAAGGCGGCTGATATAACTGGTCGGCTCACGGAAGCGGGGGCTGATATCTTTCCAATCATGAGTGCGGGTGCCGCCAACTTTATTCAGCCGCTTACATTGCAAACCCTGTCGAAAAATCCGGTGGCATCGGACATCTGGCAGGAAGGCGTCGGCTGGCAACCGGGCCATATTGAGTTGGCAGACCGGGCCGACCTTCTTTTGGTGGCTCCGGCGACGGCTCACTGTATCGCCCAATTTGCCCACGGTCTCGCCCCCGATTTATTAACCTCGGTGCATCTTGCCACGCCCGCTCCGGTGATACTCGCACCCGCGATGAACGGCAAAATGTTAAAGCATCCGGCGACTCAGGCAAACATGGCCTGTCTGCGGGGACGTGGCTACCGGTTTATCGAGCCGGACACCGGGATGTTGGCCTGCGGTTACGAAGGGCCCGGTAAGTTGGCCTCTGTGGAGGCTATCGTGGCGAGGGTGCGGGATTTTTTCAGGCGGTAATTGATTGAATGGATTCGGAGAAGCAGCCTGATAGTATTCGTGAGGCGCAAAAGCGGGCGCTTTTGCAAAACCCGATTTTGCAACCGGATGATTCCTTCGGGAGCTACCGCGTGCTCAAGTGCCTGGCAGCCGGCCTTTTGGCGCACTATTATCAGATGCAGCATGTCCGCGATCAGCACACTGTAACCGTCGGGATATTTCATCCGCGTGCCAGCGGTAAGGACGAGTTTATCAAGCGGCTTGAAAGCTTAAAAAATGTCGTTTCAGGCCTCGAGGATAAAGCGATCCCCAAAATTGAGGATTGCGCGACTATTGAGGGACGAATCTGCCTCTTTATGGATCCGGTGGAGGGCCAAACGCTGAGCCAGTATTTCGAAGAGCACGGCCATCCGGGGCAGAGCGGCATCGGTATCGCTGCTTCGACGCAGCTGATTGCACAGCTCCTCGGTGCTCTTGGTTGTGCGCATGCACAGGGGATCGATCATCGAGACCTCGACTCCGATTTGATCTATATCCAGGAGAATGGATCCTTGCGTATTCTCGGTATGGGTATCAAGGCAGCTATGGGGATTGAGATTTTCGAGTCCATCGTCTCGGCATCGGTTTCGCCTCTTGAAACCGAGAAAGAACGCCACCATCTGAGTTCATTCGATGTAATGAGCCCCGAATATCGGGGTGGGGTGCAGGAGGATTCACGGGTCGATATCTATGCAGTTGGTGTGATTGGTTATTGGTTATTAACCGGGCATAAGCCGGTCGCTGCGAAATACAAAAAGCCCACTGAGTTTTTGGATGGCCTTCTGCCAAGTTGGGATGCGTTCTTTGAGAACTTGCTGGCCCGAAATAGGGAAAGCCGTTTCCAATCCTGCAGGACGGCGCTCATCGGCTTGAAAAATACAGAGATTGGGGGAAGCACGGAAGGCGCTGGCCACATCCAAAAGCAAATTGACCGCATTCCCGTCCCCGAGGGGATACTCGAGCGCGGGGCACTGGCCAGCCGTATCTACCGTCTTATTTTGATCGGCCTGGTCGGGCTATCGCTCACTGCGGTTGCGGCTTCCTTCCTCACGCGTGTTTTTTTGAACGGTCCGGATAATTCCACGAACGACATCGGATCGGTCGCTGACACCAGCGATGCTGAAGAGGAGATCGAGCGCCCGCCCGCCTTTGTCGATATTGAACTGCGCACCGAACCGGGTGCGACGATCTCGGTGGTGGATGCTGCGGGGAGTCGCCAAACACTTGGCGAAACGGACGAGTTCGGCTTGCTGGTCCTGCCGGAAGTCTTACCGCCGGGCGAATACGATTTCCTGATCGAGAAGGAAGGCTACATTACCCAAAGCGTATCCAAGCAGAGTCTCAAAGCTGACGAATCCACAACCATTGAGGTGGCCCTCAATGAACGATTTCTTGAAGCATCGGTTCTGAGTCAACCCGATGGGGCAATCGTCCGTCTGGATGGAGTGGTGGCCGGACGCACTCCATTAGACCTCAAGGAGCTCAAGCCCGGGCGGACTTATGAGTTTGAAGCAGAAAAAGAGGGCTACCGACCCGTCGTGCGCGATGTTGAAACCGACTCGGCGCAAGATCTCAGAATTGACTTTGGTGAGCTGGTTCCGCTGTCCGGTGCGGTGCGGCTCGAGGTTAGTCCGAAGGGGGATACCGCTGAATTGAGTGATTCGCTTCGTCGTGATTTGCAGGTTCGTGTGGGGCAACAGGCTCTACCTTTTCAGACAGACGCGCTGGAGCCACTACCAGTCGGTCCCACGACGCTGCGACTGGAGCATCCCCTCTATTTTTCGGAACCGGTGGCTATCGACATCGAGGATGGGGCGGTGCACCGAGTTGCGCTTGATTTGTTGCCCCGGCCCGGTGAAGTCACCCTCAATATACCCGAAGGGATTGAGCATAACCTTCTGGTCAATCAACAACCGGCGCGTTTCAATGAAGCCGGCTGGGTGGAGGTCCCCGCCGGTCGGGTGATCGAACTGGAGCTACGCATGAAAAACTATCTAACGCTGCGTCGGCAGATCAACCTGGATCCGACCGATACATTTGTATGGGAGGTCGAGCCAGTGCCGATTCCCGGCCCGAAGGAGGCGCAGGCCTGGCAAGTTCCGTATCTCGGCATCGATTTTGCCTGGGTGCCGCCGGGTGCGTTTACCATGGGTAGTCCGCTCCGCGAACATGCCCGTCTGCCTGAAGAAGGTCCGCAGACGGATGTGCGATTTACCCGTGGATTCTGGGTCGGCGTCCACGAAGTCACGCAGCGGCAATTCCGCGCCGTTGAGCAGGGGAACCCCGCACAGTTTAAGGAAAGTGAGCGCCCGGTTGAAAGCATCTCTTGGGCGGGAGCCAAGAAATTTTGCCAGTCCTTGAACCGTATCGAACGGGAAGCCGGGCGACTTCCGGAAGGCTACGTTTATCGTTTACCAACAGAGGCCGAGTGGGAATACGCAGCGCGGGCGGGCACCACGACGCCCTTTTTCTGGGGCTCGAAGGCAGATGCGTCACTTGGACAGTTCAATGGTCTCTATCCAATCGACCGCGCGGATGGGCTTCGTTCCCCTGAGGGTGACTACGGCACGAAAAAAGTCGGTCAGTATGCGCCCAATGCTTTTGGGCTCTATGATGTGCACGGCAATGTCCGTGAGTGGACAATGGATCGTTTCAACAGTCGACTCCCCGGCGGAGATCTGGTCGATCCAGCCCCCCGGGAGGGTGGTAGCCGCATCGCCATTCGCGGCGGTGGATGGAAGGATACGGCATCCCGCGTGCGATCGGCATCCCGTGAACAAATCAGCCCCGATGTGACGAGCGACGCGGTCGGATTCCGCGTTGTGCTCGCTCCTGAAAAATAAGGTTTTCCCCGCTTTACGGGACGACGGGGCCAAAAATTCTTTTTTGCGGCTTTGACCCGGCGCCAAATTTGGTTCGGATTGTCGAAATGGATGCAAACTATAGCAAACTGGCGGGGGTTTTAACCGGCTTTTCAACGCAACTACAAAAGGGTGAGCGCGTGCTCATTGATGCCTTCGACATACCCGAGGCCATGGTTATTGCGCTCGTTCGGGCCGCCCGGGAGCGGGGTGCCATACCTTTTGTCAACCTGCAGCAGGCGCGAATCAGCCGTGAACTCATCAGCCATCTGAATGCCGATCAATTTGAAACCCAAGCCACTTGGGAACTGGCCCGTATGCAAAAAATGGATGCCTATATTGCGGTTCGCGGCTCTGATAACATTTTCGAAATGTCCGATGTGGCACCTGACAAAGTCAGCCGGGTCATGCGTGCGATGAAACCGGTGCTCGATTACCGTGTGGGTCAAACCAAGTGGGTTATCCTGCGTTGGCCGACTCCAGCTATGGCACAACAGGCCATGATGAGCACCGAACGCTTTGCCGAGTTTTTCTTCCGGGTTTGCACGCAGGACTACAGCCGCATGGAAACCGGCATGGCGGCCCTGGAAAAGCTCATGACTGGGGCCGATCGTGTCGAGCTGAAGGGTCCGGATACGGACCTGCGTTTCTCCATCAAAGGAATCAACGCGGTGGCCTGCGGTGGACGGCATAATATCCCCGATGGCGAGGTCTTTTCCTGTCCGGTGAAGAATTCAGTCGAGGGCGAGATCACCTACAACGCACCCACGGTCTACCAGGGAACTTCGTTTGACCGCATCCACCTCAAATTTGAAAAAGGCAGGATTGTGCACGCGGAAAGCACAAACACGCAGCGGCTCAACGACATACTCGACTCAGACGCCGGCGCCCGCTACATCGGCGAATTCGCTATTGGCTTTAATCCCCACATTCTCGAGCCCATGCGCGATATCCTGTTCGACGAAAAAATCGCCGGATCCTTTCACTTTACGCCCGGCCAGGCCTACGATGAAGCGGATAATGGCAACCGCTCCCAAGTGCACTGGGACATGGTGCAAATCCAGCGCCCCGAATACGGAGGCGGCGAAATCTGGTTTGACGGCGAATTGATTCGTAAGGACGGCTTATTCGTCAAGGATGAGCTGAAGAAGCTGAATCCGGATTATCTGCTCGGGTGAGTGGTTCAGCGACCGAAGAGGGCGAGTAATTCGCGGAGGTAGGGCGCGCTTTCATCTTCCAATCGATCCAGCTGCCCGGCGTCATACCGCCACTGCCAGTTGCCGACGGGAGAACCGGGGGTGTTGAGCCGGGCTTCTGTTCCGAGACTCATGAGGTCCTGTAGCGGAACTACCGCGAGGTAGGCACTGGACCGGATCGCGCTCCGAATTAGATCCCAGCTGATCGCTTCACCGGAAACGCCAAGATAGCGCCGGATGTGGTCCTGCGTCGCTTCGTCGAGCCCGGCATACCAGCCTCGCGAGGTGTCATTGTCATGCGTTCCGGAGTAAACGACCGTGTTCCGGGCGTAGTTGTGCGGTAGATACGCATTGTCGGCCTCGCCACCGAAGGCAAACTGCAAAACGGCCATGCCGGGCAGACCCGTCGCGGCACGCAGTGCATCGACTTCCTCTGTAATGACGCCGAGATCCTCTGCGACGAGCTTGGCCTCGGGGCAGGCCTTTTGAATTGCTTTGAACAACTCCAGGCCGGGGGAGGGCAGCCATTTACCCTTGATAGCATTTGGCTCGTCTGCCGGGACAGACCAATAGGACTCAAACCCGCGGAAATGATCAAGGCGCACGATATCGTAAAACTCCAGGTTCGACCGGATGCGTTGAACCCACCAGGCAAAGTTTGTCGTTTCGTGTTCGGCCCAATCGTAAAGCGGATTGCCCCACAGCTGTCCGGTGGCGGAAAAATAGTCGGGCGGCACACCGGCCACCGCTTTAGGCCGACCGTTTTTCTTGAGTTGGAAGAGTTTCGGATTGGCCCAAACATCTGCACTGTCGAGCGCCACGAAAATAGGGGCATCGCCCATGATTTCCACGCCACGCGAGCCAGCATAGGCGCGAAGCTTGGCCAACTGGGCGTAGAACAGGTATTGATAGAAGGCATGCGCGTCGGCTGTTTCCAGGACCGCCCCGGGCAGATCCTGTTTTCGGGCGCTTGCGGCCGAGCGGAATTTGGCGGGCCATTCGAGCCAGGATTTGCCGCCAAAGTGCTCCTTTAAACCCACGAATAAGGTGTAATCAGCCAACCACAAATTCTGTGATTTTCTGAAACTGGCAAAAGTCCCGTAATCCTGAAATTGCTTTTTCCCGGTTTCCTTGAACCGCCTGTAAGCGTTACGGAGGAGCGGCCAGAGCGTGTTGTAAAGCGCTCCGTAATCGACATGATCCCGGGGCAGCGAGCGCAGCTGGCCAAATTCCGCGTCGGTGATCAGTCCTTCGTCGAGCAGGGGCTGAAAATCGATGAAATACGGGTTTCCGGCGAACGCCGAAAAGCACTGGTAAGGGGAATCACCGTAGCCGGTAGGCCCGAGCGGACAGATCTGCCATACCGAAAAACCGCAGTTCTCCAGAAAATCAATGTAGCGGTAAGCACCCGAACCAAGGTTGCCGATGCCGGTATCCGACGGCAGGGAACTGACATGGAGCAATACGCCCGCCATACGGTCTTGTAGCCAATTAAATAAATTAGACATAATATATATTGTGCGTTTTTATTGGTTTTTGAAGCAGGTTCATCCCGCGAACCGCATTTGTCTGCATCCCCGCGATCCGGTTGATTCCTGGCATAAAGCCAATCGCCACGCGTAGCATATTCATTCGGCGGGTCCCCAGCGTTTGGTGAACGGATAATAGATAAAGATCGCTTTACCGATGACGGCTTTTTCCGGCACGAATCCCCAGTAGCGGCTATCCGCGCTATTGGCGGAATTATCGCCGAGCGCGACATAGCTGCCTTCGGGGACTTTGGCTTTCATGCCGGGTGCCGTGAGTATCCGGTTCGGATGCCCCGAATTTTCTTTCGGGTAGACGTAACCACCGTATTCGCCTTCGCGTCGAGCATTACGCTCGAAGGCACCCACCTCGGCCCGCGGTTGACCATCGACGAGCAGGACGCCGTCTTCCGTTATTTCTAGGGTTTCGCCGCCAACGCCACCAATTCGCTTGATGTAGTATTTGTCGACAATATTGCGGGGATCCCCCTCGATGCCGGGAATATCACGCGTTCGAAAGACAAACGGATCACCCGCCTCGGGGCGCTTGAAATGATAGCTAATCCGGTCAACAAACAAGGCATCGCCGAGGGTAATATCAAAGCGCAGGATTGGTTCACCCGCTTCAACCCGGGCGTTGAGCGACATTTGGGATTGCCCGTTTTGGTCGCGTCGTTTACCTGCGTTTGGAAAACTTTGCTCGATTGTCGAGCGCATATCGAATTCGGCTGGCACACGGATGGCGTGCGGCACACCGTCAACCTCGAAGACGAATTCATTGCGAACCGTGGGAAAAAACAGCCACTTTTTTCCCTTTACCGGGCGCACATTGGTCAGTTCCACTGCGCCGCTGTTTTCGGCAATCAGGGCCTTATGCCGGGCGCCGATGGTCAGAAAGCGGAACGACTTTTCCAGGAGACCGGGTGCCGAATCGTTTCCTGTGTAGACCTCCGCATTCATGCCGCTGTAGGTGGGATACATGGAATTGGTCGGAATGATAAAGGGCTGAAAGAAGAAAGTCCGAATACCGATTACGATGATCGCGGCGACGAGCGCGACCTCCAGATTGTCGCTCCAGAACGTCTTCGGGTAAATTTTACCCCCAATTTTCCGCAATAATGCATCAAGTCGCCTCATAGCGGCGTCAATTTGCGCCGAATCGGCCGGTTTTTCGCGGCAGAGTTTGTCCAACTCCCCTACGGCCTTATCCAAATCGGCCACGCGCCCTTCCCCGATAAGATCGCGCCGGTAGTGATAAACTTTGTGGGCTGCGTGGAGCAATTCCTTGGCCGCTTTCAATTGTTTTCGAGTACTCACACTGTTGAGGGATATAGCGGACGGTCGTTGTTGCTAGCCAAAACTTCTCATTTCCCGTAAAAGACGGACGGCTCCGGGACTGTCACCGTGCACGCAGAGGGTGTCGGCCGCCAGTGGAAAGCGTCCGCCCTCTTGAGTCGCCATCTCACCCGTCGCCAACCAGTGGCGAAGTCGTTTCAATGCCGCATCGGGGCTAAGGACGGCACCATTCTCGGCGCGTGGCACAAGTGAACCATCCAGGCGGTAGGCACGGTCGGCAAAGGCTTCCTCGTAGACCTGGATCCCAGCCACCCTGCATCGCTCAGCAAAAGAACCTCCCGCCCGGCAAATTACGGCCATGCCTTGTCCCCGATCCCGGAGAAATTCAAGGTAAGATTCAGCTAGACCGGCCTCCCGCTCTACAGCGTGGTAGAGGCTGCCGTGCAGCTTGATGTAGGCCACCTTCTCCCCGAGCGCCTTTGCGGTCTCCCTGAAAGCACCCACCTGATCATGCAAAAGCTGGCGGAAATCTGCCACTGTGGGTAGGCTCCGCCCTCGCCCGCCTGCTGTGCAGAGCCCGGGATGCGCGCCTACGAGCACACCGGATTCTTGCGCACGCCGGATCGTCGAGCGGGTTTTTTCGGGGCTCCCGGCATGAACGCCGCAGCTGATATTGGCCGCGTCGACATAATGCAGCAGTTCGCGGGTCTGTCCGTGGCTTTCGTTCTCGCCGAGATCGCAGTTGATGATCAGTTGCTCCATGAAATATGTAGTCGATGCCTCCTCCTCAAATTATCGAATCGATCCAGGAAAACTGTATTTTGGTTTGCGGCGGGCACTGGGCAAAGGCGCACAAATCGACCGCTCGCAAAACGGCAATTTTCGCATACCCGCCCACCGTGGGTCCATCGGGCATCGTGACAATAGGAGCGCCCCCGCCCGGGATTTGAAAGCTGCCCGGCAGAACCGGCTCGCTCGGGATCGATTCCGGAACGGGCAATGAGGCACCTTCCAGGCGATAACCCGTGCGGTCGGACCGGAGTGAAAGCGTCCATTCCGTTTCGACCAGGATCTGCCGGGCTTCGCGGCTGAAGACTTCGTATTGTGGCCCACGGAAAACGGCAAAGTGCGCCCGCTTCTCCGGCAATGGTTCCGGCGCTTCGCTGGGCCGACGACAGGCGACGCCCTCTGTGCTGACGCGAGGTTCCTTGAGAAGACCGCCCAGTCGAGCTCCTTTGGTCAGGAGCTGTCCCATGCCATTGCGATGGTCGGTGGAGGCGCTGCCAAACCAGGTTTTCGCCTCGAAACCGCCCGGCACGGCCAAATACGCGTAGCGGCCGGGCGCTTTTTGATCGAAGGTCAAAACGGCACCCGCTTCGAATCGACGTGCGGCGGGTGCCGCCAGCGAGGAACAATGGTCGGCTCCGGCCAATGCCAACCAGGTCGTTTGCACGACCTGCAGACGGGCTCCTTGCAGGGCGATCTCCAGAACAGGCGCATCGGGGCGATTGCCCAGTAAGTGATTGGCCAAAGCCATCGACCGGGCATCCATGGCACCCCCTTGTGGCACGCCAAACCGGCCCCAACCGGCCCGACCGGCATCCTGCAGAGTCATGCCTGAACCTGTGCTCAGAACTTCGATCATGGCTTTGGCTCGATCGCTTCAAAGCGGACACGGTCGCCCGGTTTGAGAGTGAAAACGGAGGCGACATCCGGATTCGGCTGCTCTGCAGCCTCCGGCCGAAAAAGCGGCAGATCGGTTTGCCCGAGTAAATGCCAGCCACCCGGGCTGGCCACCGAATAAATTCCCGCGTGTGGCCCGCCGATCGCGACTGCCCCGGGTGGGATGTGATTGCGCGGTGACGTGCGCCGCGCCAGATGCAAGTGGGGGTCCAGCCCCTCGAGGTAAGGAAATCCGGGGGCGAAGCCCATCATGTAAACGGTGTAGGTGGGCTTCGAGTGGACTCGAATGAGCTCGCGCACGGTGAGACCGGTCGCTTCGGCAATCGCATGCAAATCGGGACCATCGTAGCGCACGGGTATCTTCCGGAGGCTTCCAGCATTTTGCCCCCTCGGTTCGGGTGCATCCGCATCCGTCTCCCGTCGGAGGGCTTCCGCCAGTCGACTCAAGGCGGTGACCGAGCCAATCAAAAGAATGCTGTCATAACCAATGACGAACTCCCGGCATCCCTCCGGAAGTGTTTGCTCAAAACGATCAATCAGCCGGCTCCGCAAGCCCTTTTGCAAATCGCGCAATAAAACGCCCCGATCCCCATACGCTTGCCAATCCATCATGAATCCATGCGCGGAGCGGTCAGAATAGACGTCTTTTCGTAAGCGATCGAATTCTCGGCGAGGGTGCCCCGAAACGCTACTGTGGGCATAACCAGGGAGCGCTTGCCCAATAGTGTGCCGGGGTTGAGCACGGCATTGCACCCCACCTCGGCCCGGTCGCCGACCAGCGCCCCGAGTTTGCGCAGACCGGTTTCCGCTTTCGTCCCGTCGGGCTGAACGACCTTAACCGGAGCTTGGTCGAGGCGAAGGTTGGAGCATATCACGCCAGCACCCAAGTGCGCCTTGTTACCCAGGATACTATCGCCGACGTAGCTGAAGTGAGGGACCTGCACGCCGTCCAGTAACAAACAATTCTTGAATTCGCAGGAGTTCCCCAGCACGCAGCCCTGCCCGGCGATCACATTCCCCCGGATATAGACACCTGGCCGCAACTCACACCCCTCGCCGATGTAAACAGGACCCTGGATCGAACCAAAAGGCGGCAGTTTGACGCTGGGGTGAATGTAAACATCGCCGCTTACATGAAGACCGCCGGGCCGCTCCCCGCCAATCTCTGGAAAATTAAAGCCTGCCAATGCTTGCTTGATGCGTGGCAACCATTCCCAGGGAGCCATATCCGGCCGAAAGGTCGACGCAAATGGCAGCGATTCGGGAAATTCAAAAAGATCAGACACTTGCAGCATGGTCCCGAATAAATTCAGACATGCCATGCATTCAACATCCTTTTATTGAACATTTCGTGGTGGAATTCAGCTCGGACGCTGTTATGTTCGTTCATTGATCATAAAACACCACTATTTTGCACGACGTTAAAGAAAGACCGCAATTCGTAGAACGCGCGATGCTCATTGGCATCAATCTTCCCGAGGACACCAACCACGATACCCGTAGTCTGCTCGACGAATTGCGGGAGTTGACCACAACGCTGGGCATCGGGATCCAGCACGAGCGTCTCGTTGCGATCCGCAAGCCCCAGGCCAAGTTGCTCGTGGGCTCCGGCAAAGCGCAGGAACTGGTCGATGAGGCCAAAGCGCACAACTGCGACGTCATTATATTCGATAACGAACTGACCCCCGCCCAACAGCGGAATTGGGAGCAACTTGCCGAAAACAAAATCCTGGTGATCGACCGGCAGGAGGTCATTCTCGATATTTTCGGGCAACGTGCCCAGACCAAGGAGGCTGTTTTGCAAGTCGAGCTGGCCCGCCTGGAGCACAATCTGCCCCGGCTGAAGAGCGCCTGGTCCCACCTCGGTCGTCAACGCGGTGGCGGTGCCATGCAGCGCGATGCCGGGGAAACCCAGCTCGAGCTCGACCAGCGCATGGTTCGCACCCAGATCGCCCGGGTGAAGCGTGAGTTGGCCAGTGTCATCCAGCACCGCGAGACCCAGCGCAAAAAGCGCATGACCGTCCCGATTCCGACCTGCGCCATCGTCGGCTACACCAATGCCGGGAAGTCGTCGCTGCTCAATAAACTGACCGATTCCACCATTCTGGCAGAGGATAAACTCTTCGCCACCCTCGACCCGACCTCACGCCGCTGTCCCCTGCCCTCCGGCCAACCGCTCATCGTTACCGATACAGTGGGATTTGTGCGCAACCTGCCCCACCGCCTGGTCGATGCCTTCAAAGCGACCCTGGAGGAGGCGCTTGTCTCCAACTTTCTGATCCATGTGCTCGATGTGAACAGTCCCGAGGTGGATGCACATGCCCAAACGACGCTATCCGTGCTGCGCGAACTCGGCGTGAAGGACAAGCAGATCATAACCGTATTCAATAAGGTGGATGCTGTCTGGGAGGAAGGCACCCGCCAGGAGCTCGCGCTTCGTTATCCGGACGCATTTTTTATCAGCGCGCAAACCGGGGAAGGTTTGGCGGCATTGCAGGAGAGGATGGAATCCATCATCGAAGCGGAATTTGCCCAATTACGCATGCTCATCCCGCATACGCGTTACGATCTGGTGGCCCGCCTCCACCGCGAAGGTGGGGTGCGCAAAGAAGAGGCCCGCGACGACGGCACTTATCTGGTGGGCTCCGTCCCCGCCCGCATGCTCAGCATACTGCAGCCCTATATTACCGCAGAAAAGTCACATACAGATACCCCAAAGTCATTAACGTAAAAAAGGCCAACCCCGCCCAACTGAGCGCGGTCAAAAAGTGCCCGGGGCGTTCGGTCTCGGGCACATTTGCACCGTTCATCACCCGGTAGTTGATGTAGGCCAGAATCGGGGAAGTCACAAACGAAACGATCGCGGCGAAGCTCAATAATTGCAGCAGGTTTTGTACGAAAAAAAGCACGACGACCCCGGCCAGAACCAGGGAAATGAAAATCCAGATTTTGTGGATGCGCACAAAAGCGGAGGCCGGCAGGTCTTTGATCAGTGCGCAGCAGGCAGCCATCGAGCGCGGGTAGCCGTCGAGGCAGGTAAGCGTGGTGCTGAACATGGTGATGAAAGCTGCTGAAAGGATGAGCAGCCGGGACCAATCGCCAATCGTTGCCGTGTAGAGGTTGACCAACTGCTGTGAGAAACCGACCCCACCCTCCGCAAAGGATTCGCTGGTGCCATACATAACCAATGCCCCCAGGGCAACAAAGAGCACCGCAAGCACCACCGCAGACAGGTAGCCGAGATAGAAATCAATCGAGCTCTCCCTGACCGTGGCGAAGTGCCCGGTCTGCTTTTCGCGGCTAAACATCCAAAGCGACGACCAGGCAGACAGATCGATCGGTGCCGGCATCCAGCCGAGCAGGCTGATGAGGAAGGCAAACGACGTCCACTGGTAGGGATTCGGAGCGACGAAGTCAGCCGCAATCGCCGGTTGATTGGGTATGGCCAGGGCGACCGCCAATGCGGTGCTGACACCCAGCGTGGCAATGATGATCTTGGCCAGGCTATCGAGCAGTTTGTAGTGCCCGACCAGGAGCAGTGCCGCGCAGAGGACGAGCAGCCCGACCGTCAGCACTGGCACGGAGAGACCGGTCAGGCCATAGCCCGCCAACAAGGCACCGCTGAGCATCGCAACGCCCGCGATGTTGATCGTGCCGGTGAGCAGGTTGACCGCTAAAAACACCCAGACGTAGCCGACCCCGAGACGCTTGTAGCCGGCCAGCAAACTCTCGCCCGTCGCTGCGGTGTAGCGCTGCCCGTAGAGGAAAAAAGGAAACTTCAGCGCATTGGCGAGTAGGACGAGCCAGAGGAGCGCCCAACCAAACTCGGCCCCCGCCCGGGTTGACCAGACGAGGTGCGAACCGCCCACAGCGGCACAAGCCACCAAAATACCCGGCCCCAGCGCTTTCCAGAGATTTTGTAGATTTGGCATTTTCAAAATTTACAAGGCTCCCGCAATCGTTTCGGCCAGCTCTGCCAACGCTCTATCCAGCAAGGCGACATACGCAGTCGGCTCGGATCCGTCCCACTGCATGTCAGGCGCAACATAGCGACCGGAGTCGGTGGCACCATCCGGATGGGCGACTTGCCACCGGGCGATCACCTCCACCCAGCCATCGGGACGGGCACTAAAGCGCTCGAACTGAACCGACACGATAGCCATGTCGGAATCCCCTCTGGGCGAGGGATAGTAGGCGCGCACCTGCGTCTTTTCCGTGGCCTGCAAATGCATGGACAGTGCCTGCGGTAAGGCCGCAGAGAGGGCTTCCGCCCAACGTACCCCGGCGAGCGAGCTCAACTTTCCGCCGGCTTCACGGTGGTAGATACGGGTCCCTTCCAAATAGCCGGGCAGCTCGACGCGCGCGACATAGGACGGTGGCAGCCCGGAAACGGAAGACGGCGGCGACACCCCGGCCGCCAGCAGGTAGACCTGGGTCCGGTCCGGCTGCGGCGTCAGGTTGACGCAACCGGACAGAGAGAAAAGCGTGAGAGCCAGAGTCGGTAGAAGCGCGCGTAGCATCATTTTCAATGGTGGATTTATCCCGGTAGCGTTTGGTTGAGTCAATTGCGGGTTAGTCTTCCTCGCTGCGACCCGTGAGCAGGGCGTTGGGGTTCCGCTCCAGATACTCCGAGAGCAGACGGATTGAGCGTGCCGTTCGGCTGACCTCACGCAGCATGTTTTCAAGTTCGTAGCGGGCATCGGAGCCGGGCTTGAGCAGCGCGCTGGCATCCTTGGTCAAGCTGTCGAGGCTATCCAGCGTTTCGGTGATCTGGGCCGTCCAGGTCTCGATGGTCGCCGCCAGGGGGCCCTCACTCAGATTGAACGACTCGGCGGTGTCCCGCACCTCTTCGGAAGCTTCCCGAACCGCCGCCAGAGCAGATTCAAACGCTTTCGAGTCCATAAACCGCGCGGCTTCGTCCGCTGCTCCGATGACGGATCGACTAATGCCCGCCGAGTCGATGCCCTCCAGCGTGTCGGCTGCATTGACCAGAACGCGGTTTACATTTCCACTCAGCTCCTGCAAGTCGAGCTCACCCAGATCCGCTATAATCTGCGCGACGTCTGTCGTGATCTGGTCGAGCGAGGAATTGAGTGTGGGTATTTCAACCATCCCGTTGGCCGTATCGAGATGCATGCGTGTTTCGTTCATTTTTTCGGGCTCAAAACTGATCTCCACAAAGAGTTGCCCCGTAATAAAGCTTTCCAGATTCAGCTGTGCAACCAGACCGCGCCCTATCGAGTCCTCCATCCATTCCTGGTCGAAAACTTCGCTGGGCACGCCAAGATCATTCTCAAGGCGCGAACGGTTGATTTCGATGATGACCGGGATGGCGGTTGATTCTTCGCTTTGTTCGTCTGCCCGAATCATGATTCGCCGCACCTGACCGATTGGCACGCCACGAAACTTGACCATGGAGCCAACATTCAGCCCATTGATCGACTGATCAAAAAAAAGAATACAATGCGTTACTCGATTGAGGTAGCTGGCCGTGCCGAAATACATCACCATGCCAACGATGAGAATCATTGCGGCGGTGATAAAGGCACCAATTAATTTAGGACTTGGATTCGTTTGGTTCACGTGAGCTGGATTGTTTTGGTCGATTAGGTGGTGGAGTTCAATCTTCAAGCACCGCGTTCGCCGCGGCTGAGAAAACGCCGCACCTTGGGGTCCGTCGCTTGGTCATCGAGCAGGTCGTTGGGATTGCCGTCGCAGAGCGCGGTCTTACTCTCCACATCAAGGAAGATTGCGCTGTCCGCGATGGCGAAGATGCTGGGTAGTTCGTGCGTGACGACCACAACCGTCGCCCCCAAGATCTCGCGCAATTGAAGGATAAGGTCATCCAGGCGCCGTGAGCTCAGTGGGTCCAGCCCGGCCGAGGGTTCGTCGAAAAACAGGATAGCCGGGTCCAGCGCAATCGCCCGCGCCAGGCCGGCCCGCTTCTGCATGCCACCGCTCAACTCCGACGGGTAGCGGTGCCCGAAACCGGCAAGACCGACCAAGGCAAGTTTAAAGTCGACCAGCTCCCGGATCTCGCCCCGGCCCAATCCGGTGTATTGCTCCAGAGGTAGCGCGACGTTCTCCTCCAGCGTCATGGAGCTCCAGAGCGCGCCACTTTGGAACGATACCCCAAAACTCTGTTGGATGCGCTCGGCGGTCGCCGTGCCCGGGACGAAGTGCTGGTCCGAGTAATAGATCGCGCCCTGCTCGGCCACTTCGAGCCCGATCAGATGCTTGAGCAAGGTGCTTTTCCCGCAGCCGCTCCCGCCCATGATCACTTTGATCTCGCTGTTCTGAATCGTGAAATTCAGGTCGCGCATGACTGTGAAATCACCATAGGCCATGGTCAGGTGTTCAACAGTGATCGCTGTGGTCTGCGACGACATAATCAAATCCCCAGAAGGTGAAACATAACCGCGAAGATCGCGTCCGCCACCACGATCCATGTAATCGACGTGACCACCGCTGAGGTCGCCGCCCGACCCACCGAGCTGGCATCGCGACCGCAATTCAAGCCACGGTAGCAACCGGCCAGGGCGATAATGATCCCGAAGACCGCGCTTTTGAAAATACCGACAAGAACATCGCTTAAACCGACTGCCGCCTGAATCTGATTGCTGTATTGCAGCATGGTGACGTCCGAGATCATAATGGCGACGACCATGCCCCCGAGCATGGCGACCAAATCGGCGCAG
The DNA here is from genome assembly GCA_009908325.1 of Verrucomicrobiota bacterium. Classification (GTDB taxonomy): domain Bacteria; phylum Verrucomicrobiota; class Verrucomicrobiia; order Opitutales; family Coraliomargaritaceae; genus Thalassobacterium. The sequence continues at coordinate 42,636 of JAAAPI010000278.1, forward strand.
GCGCAAAGCAGGGGCATCATAAGAATCAGGGCAATCACGCGCGGCACTACCAGAAACTGTAGCGGCGAAATGCCGAAAGTGCTCAACGCATCGATCTCCTCGTTGACCTGCATACTCCCGATCTGGGCGGCGAAGGCTGCGCCCGTCCGCCCTGCCATGATCACGCCGGCCATAACGGCACCCAGCTCACGCGTCGTGGCCAGACCCACCAGGTCGGCCACGTAGATATCCGCCGCGAATTTCTGCAATTGAATAACCCCGATGAAGGCAATGATCAAGCCCGTCAAAAAGCTCAACAGGCTGACGATGGGCAGGGCCCGGGCCCCGCAATCCTGCAGAACAAAAAGAAAATCCTTGAGCCGGATGCGTCCCCGCCCACGGACGAAAGCGAACAGATCGATGCAGAGCTGCCCGAGAAAATCGAGATAGCCGCTCAGGCCCCGGTAGCCCGCCAGCGCTTGCTCGCCCATCGATGTGAGAAAATCATCGGGGCCGTCTTGGCCCACCTCTTCGTTTTCCGGCACCGCTTGTGAGAGCTCGATCAAGCGGCGGACCCCGTCCGGGAGCCCGTCCAGCCGCGGCACCAAACCGCGCGACTCCGCCCAGTCGCAAAGTTGGCGCACCACGACCGGCAGCGAACTGTCCCAGGCAGTCAAATCATCGGCGTCGAGATGCAACGTTTGCAGGTTGGACGCACGCTCAATATCGGCGTAGACCGGAGCCAAATCCGGCTGGGGAGACTCCGTCGACCACGCCCCGGAAAAATGCACAACGAAGGTGCCACCTTCGTAACGGGCGGCCAGCGCTGCTTTTTCTTCCCTATCTGCCATATTTAAAACGCGTCGCACACCCATGCTTGCCATGGACGGCAAAGAACGCATGCATCGAGAGGTAACTTGAGCGTATTCCCTTTACGGATAAAGCCTATTTTATGAATCAACACATTCTATTCGATTTGGACGGCACTCTGATCGACCACTTCACCACAATTCACAAAAGCGTGGCCCACGCACAGCGAGCGCTCGGGCTACCAGAAAGTGAATACGCCACGGTCCGCGCGACCGTGGGTGGGTCGGTCCCCAATACCCTCGGTAAGTTGTGCGGTTCCGAAAATGTGGCGGCTGCGGAGCCGCTCTTCCGACGGCATTTTGCAGAAATCATTTTTGATGACGTTTTCATCCTGCCGGGTGCCGAATGGCTGCTTCGCTCGCTCAAGGAAAAAGGTGCCAGACTGGGCGTTTTCACCAATAAATACGCCGAAGACAGCCGCGCCGTCCTGGCCCACCTTGGTCTCGATCAATGGCTCGACGTCATTATCGGCACGGGGGACTCAGACTGCCCCTATCGCAAGCCGGATCCGCTCTTTACTGCCTACGCGCTTGAGAAGTTGGACTGCGCTTCCGACGAGGCCATGATGGTCGGTGACTCCCCCTACGATCTGGCCGCCGCCGAGGCCGGCTGCCTGGCCTGCCACCTCGTTGCGACCGGGAGCCACAGCTTCAAGGAATTGAGCGAGCATCTCGACCCGGCAAACATTCACACCGACCTTTTCCAACTCGGCGAGAAAGTTTTTGGGCTTAAGCGTCCAAATGGTCTTTGAACAACATGACACATTCTAAACAACCCCCTCTCCCCTGCCCGACCGCCATCCTTTGGGACCTTGACGGCACCCTGATCGACCAAACCGCTTCGATTCTGCGTTGTTTTGCGGAAGTTATCACGGAGATGGGATACTCCACACCCGGAGAGTCGGCCATACGCCGCAGCATGGGTGGAACCATGGCCGAGACCATGGCGCTTTTCGTCGACGAAGCCAAGCTGGACGCTGCCTGCCGCGCCTTTCGTGCTCGCTTCCCGGAGATCATGTTCGACGGGCTCATTGTCTTACCCGGCGGCCCCGAGCTGATCGAGCGGGCCTACAAAGCCCGCATCCCGCAGGCGCTCTTCACCAACAAACACGGCGAAACGGCCCGTCAGGTCAGCCGCTACGCAGGGTTTTCAAAATACGTCCCCACCTGCATCGGCAGTGGCGATACGGAGTGGCACAAGCCACAGGCCGAGTTGACCAACCACGTCCTGGCCAAAATCCACGCTCCCGCAGAGGGTGCAGTCATTATCGGCGACTCGCCCACCGATGTCGCCGTCGCTTCCAATGCGGGACTTCATTGCTACGCCGTTGCCACCGGGGCACACAGTTGCGAAGAACTTCTGGAGGCCGGAGCAATCGCCGCTTTTCCATCGCTTCCTGAGCTGCATCCGTCTATCTCTCTGCCATGATTCACAGTGTAACCAACATTCGCGTCCGCTACGCTGAAACCGACCGCATGGATGTGGTCTATCACAGTAACTACCTGATCTGGTTTGAAGCGGCCCGCATTCAAATGCTCGACGAGATCGGTATCCCCTACCGCGAGATCGAGGCCCGGGGGCTCTTCCTGCCCGTGCTCAGCGTGAGCGCCACTTTCAAAAGCCCCGCCCGCTTCGACGACCGGCTCGAAGTGCATCTCTTCATGAAGCGCAAACCCCGGGCCCGCATGCATTTCGACTACGAGGTGCTCCGTCAGGGTGAGCTACTCGCCACCGGCCAATCCAGCCACGGCTTTATGGACCGTCAGGGTAAAGGGCAGCGTCCCCCGGAAGACCTCCTCGCTAAATTCGAAAGTATTTGGGCGAGTTGATTCCTTTCACTTCAGCCCGCTGGCCAGAACGGTTTGAAAATAGGGCGCTTCACTTTCGGTAGCCACTACATTGACCTCTATCTGCTGAAATCCCGCCGATTTCAGAAATTGATAGAGCGCGTTCTCCGAAAAGCCGAGCCAGACATCGGCATACAGTTCCCGGGCTTTTTCAAACGAATGCTCCAGGAGGTCGAGCACGATGAGCTCGCCGCCGGGCTTGAGGATGCGGTAGGCCTCCTCCACCGCCAGTTGCGGATGCTGCGCGTGGTGGAGCGCTTGACTGAGCAGTGCCAGATCCACGCTCTGCGGCTTGAGCGGCACCGCTTCGATGTCGCCCAGCACGTAGCGTAAATTCGTCAATTCGTTTTTCGCCGCCAGATCGCTGCCGAATTCCACCATTTTGGGCGAGTTATCGATGCAGATGACCTCCTCGGCCCGGCGCGCAAGGAGTTGCGATACAAGCCCCTCGCCAGCCCCCAGATCCGCGATCGTTATCTTTGGTGTGAGGTGCAGCAGGCAGTGCCCGATCGCCTCCCAGCTGCGACCGGGGCAGTAGTTTTTACCCAGGCGCCCCGCGACCGAGTTGAAGTATTGCTCCGAGCGCTGCTTCCTTTTCTCCAGAATACGCTTCAAATTCTCGAGGTCCCCTACGATCTGTTCGGACGCCTCGACCGAGGTGCACGCCGCGTCCATAAGGGACAGGCCCTGCGCGTTAAATTGCCGGTTGATGGCGTAAAAGGTTTTTTTGCCCTCCCGCCGGTCGTGGACCAATTCACCTTGCCGCAGCAGGCCGAGGTGCGACGAAATGCGCGATTGGCCCATATCAAGGATCTCCTGAAGCTCGGCCACCGAAAGCTCTTCGCGGCGCAGCAGCGCAAGAATCCGGACACGCGTCGAGTCTGCCAGTAGTTTGAGGGTCTCCCAGGAATCAGCCATGACAGGGATTTAGAATCGATCCGCCGGAAACTGGCAAGGCACAAAGACTTTTAGCGCACCATCTAATTCCTCAAATAAACATCGAACCGATTGCTTTTCCCCGCGAATACGTGGCTGGGCTTCGCATCCGACAAAGCAGAAGCGATCCGTGGGCGCTTCACCACAATGCGCTGAACTCTGGTCGTGCAGGCTGCTTGAAAAAGCCGCCCGGCATCGGTATCGGCACCTACGACGTCATGCAGAATGCGCATCTCTTTCTTTACCAGGGCGCTTTTCCGGCGTGGGGGAAACATGGGATCCAGGTAAATGACATCCGGCTGGTTCGCCTCGGAAAGCGACGTCAGGTAGTCGACCGCATCCCCGGATTCCAGGGATAAGCGGCCAATCGTTTGAAGAAAATCGGGTGCCTGCAGGGCTTTTTCCGAGCGCGCATGCTCCAGCGCACTCCCCAGAAGCGCCCTCACTTCGGGCACCCGCTCGACCATCCGGACGGAGGCACCCAGGCTGGCCAGGATGAAAGCATCGCGCCCCAATCCGGCCGTGGTATCGAGCACGCGGGGGTGCGACGATGCGCTTAAGCCGACTGCCTTGGCCAACATCTGCTGCTTGCCGCCACCTTTGAGTCGCCGGTAGTTGAGCGTGGGACTGGAGAAGTCCGCGCTCAGGCTCAACATCGAATCCGCATCCAGCTGCAGGAGGCGGAGCGGATTTTCCGATGCCAGAAAAACGCTGGCCCGGGCACCGTCGCACCGTGAAACCTGTTCGCGGATAAAGGACTCGAGCTGCTTCAACTTGGCTGACTCTAAATGACTTGCGTCGATATTCGGCACCGCGAAGCGCTGCGCCAACGCTTTGGCTTCGGGTCGCGAAGAATCACCTGCGGAAAGGACGGCGCAGATGCCGCTCATTGGACCGGCACAAGGCGGACAACTTTATCCGGCCGGTTGAGGACAAGGTAGAGATAGCCATCCGGCCCGGAAGCCACATCACGCACCCTTCCCTCTCCTTTCAGGATGATCTCGTGATCCGTAACGGTGTCGCCATCAATCTGTAGACGATGCAACTCCTGAGAGGCGAGCCCGCCCACAAAGAGATCATGCTTCCATTCCGGAAAAACGTCCCCCTCATAAAAATCGATTCCGCAAACGGCAATCGACGGCGTCCAGTGCAACAGCGGCTGCTCCATTCCAGGAGCGGCCGTTTTGTCGGTAATCGGCGTTCCGCTGTAGTTCATGCCATGGGTGATGACTGGCCAGCCGTAATTGAGGCCTTTTTCAATGAGGTTGGTTTCGTCCCCGCCCCGCGGCCCATGCTCGGTTGAGTAGATCGCTCCGGTCACCGGGTGGGCATCCAATCCCTGGGGGTTGCGGTTTCCATAGGTCCAGATGCTCTTGTAGGCACCACTTTTATCGACGAATGGATTGTCCTCCGGAATGCGTCCGTCGTCATGTATGCGGTGAATCTTACCGTTGGGCCGGGAAAGGTCTTGCGCCTGATCCTGCACACCTCGGTCGCCAATGCTGAAAAACAGGTAACCATCCTGAAAAACAAAGCGGGTTCCAAAATGAACACCCCTCGGCGTATGAAATGATTCGGGGACCTCAAAGATGACTTCTTCATCGACCCACTGGTTGCCGTTTAAGCGCCCCAGTACAACCTTGGTCATGTAGGCATCCGGGTCGCGTGCGTTGTCCGCCGCGGCGGAAAAACCGAGATAAATCCAACCGTTCTGCTCGTATTCCGGATGCGCGGCCACTTCCATCAGACCGCCCTGCCGCTTGGCCAGCACCGTTGGCAAGCCCTGGACCGGAGGGCCCAATCGCCCGTTTTTCCAAATACGCAGGTCGCCCGGCTTCTCGGTAATGAGCGCATGGCTCGGCGAGAAAAAATAGATCGACCAGGGTGTATCCAGCCCCTCAATCACGGTTTCGACTTCAAACCGGTAGCCGCCGGCTTCGTAACGGTTCCCGGTCTTTCGAACGACCGGGGTCTTTTCACGGCGAGCCTTTTGACTCATCTCGTCGATGTAAATCTCCAACGAGCGAATTTCTTTGTTTGACAGGGCATCCTTAAAGCTGGGCATACCGGCATCGAGGTTCCCCTCGCGGACGTATTCGAGAAAGCTGACCGATTGCCCCACCTCCTTCCAGGATGACCTGTCGAGCAGTGAACCACCGAGTCCACCCCCCAGGTCAGGACCATGGCAACTCAGGCAATACTGCTCGTAAAGTCTCTCCACGGCCCCCGTGCCGATGCGGTTTTGGCCGTGGGTCGTCGATATGGAAAGGAGAAGGAGCAACACCAATATTTGTTTCATAATTGATTCGTAGGGCCTATTTTCAGGATTTGCAAAAAGATTGCGAGCTTAGGTCATTCCGGTTTTTCTGAGGGTGGATGAAATTTTTGGAAATTTGGGGCGACCTCCTATTACCGACGGGCCGGTTTGTCATTCAGGACCTCTGGCAACTGCTTTTGCTGGGCGTTGTCGTCCTGGCCGTCGGTCGACTGGTCAAACCGGCGAACGCCGAGCTTCTGGACAAAACATCGCCCCGGCTCTGGCTGCGGCGGAACCTCGGCTTCCTTCTCGTTTGGATCGCCCTGGTCATCAGCAGCTGGATCCTCGAAACACTCGGCGGGAGTGCATCCTTCTTTCGTTTCTTTGCCTGTCTCGGGGCGCTCTGGATTCTCATTGGCCTTTTCACCAGTCTTTTGCGCGAACGTTTCTGGGCGCGGTCGCTGGCCTTTGTTCTCTTTATCATTAGCGGCTTACACGCCATCGCTTACGCCGAGGGCAGCATTGAGGCGATCCAACGGATCGAGTTTACGGTGGGCACCGTCACCGTTTCTGCCTGGGGCTTGGCTGCCGGCTTGCTCGCCTTTGCCCTGACTCTTTGGATCAGCCTGGGGGTCGCTCACCTGATTGAAAAACAGGTGCAGTCGCAGCGCCGTCTGAGCCCATCTTTGAAGGTCCTCATTATCAAGGTGGTTCGTATTCTTCTGCTTATCGTGGCCGCAATGATTGCGCTGAGTTCGATGGGTGTCAATTTGGCGAGCCTCACGGTATTGGGCGGTGCGATTGGTTTGGGTCTGGGCTTTGGTCTCCAGAAAGTGGTGTCCAATTTTGTCAGTGGCGTCCTCCTGCTTCTCGACCGATCCATCAAGCCGGGCGATGTCATTGAAATCGATGGCACCTACGGGTGGATCAACAACCTACGGGCCCGTTATGCCTCGGTCATCACCCGCGACGGCACCGAGCACTTGATTCCAAATGAGGACCTCATCACCCAGCGCGTGATCAACTGGTCCTTCACCGATGAGTTGGTGCGTATCAAACTTCCTGTCGGCGTTTCCTACAAAGCGGATCCCCATGAATGCATCCGCCTCGTTTTGGAAGCGGTCGAGAGCCATGAGCGTGTATTAAAGGACCCGGCACCCAATTGTTTGCTAACAGGGTTCGGCGATAGCTCGGTCAACCTCGAGCTGCGCTTTTGGCTGGGCGATCCCTCCAACGGCATCGGAAACGTAAAAAGCCATCTCCTCCTGGCTATTTGGGATACGTTAAAGGAACACACTATCGAGATTCCCTTTCCTCAGCGCGACCTCCATCTGCGTTCCAGCGATGTCGATTTCGTGCAACGCACTCATCCCGACCCTGATTAGCCTTGGCCAAAGTATCCAAATCTCGACTCGATGAGCTGCTTGTCGCTCAGGGTTTGGCCGATTCCCGCTCGCAGGCCAAAGCGCTCATCCTCGCCGGGAAGGTTCTACTCGGCACGGAGCGGCTGGACAAACCGGGGCGCAGCGTGCCCGCGGATACGGCGCTCACCGTGGAAAAGCCGCCCCGCTTTGTCAGCCGCGGCGGTGACAAGCTGGAAGGCTTTCTTGATCGTTTTCAGATCTCCATGGAAGGGCAGCATGTGCTCGACGTCGGTGCGTCCACCGGCGGCTTCACGGATTGCGCACTCCAGCGCGGAGCCCTCAGCGCGACCTGCGTCGATGTGGGCCGCGCACAGATGCACAACAAACTTATCCAGGACCCCCGCGTCACGAACCTGGAAAAAACCAACGCCCGGCACCTGAAACCGGGCGATCTACCACGCGATACCTACCCGCGCATCGTCATGGATCTGTCCTTCATTTCGCTGACCAAGGTGCTCCCTGCGGTTTGGCCGTTTCTGGCACCGGAGGGGGTGCTTATCGCGCTGGTCAAACCCCAATTCGAAGCCGAAAAACACGAGGTCGACGCGGGGCGCGGAATCATCCGCGATGCGGCGATACACGACCGGGTCCTCCAACAGGTGCAGGACTTCGCTCTGGGAAATTTACCCCAATCCGAGCTTATCGGCACAATGGATTCACCGATCAAAGGAACCGACGGCAACCGGGAGTTCTTACTCGGGCTGACCGTAAGCCAGAAACATCCAACTGCCTAACCAATATCAACACACAAATACGCTTGATCCTGTCCTGTCAGCCGTTCGCGGTGATCGTAGCCGGATGGCTCTGCCGTCCGCACCAGCGTTGTTGGTTAAGCCGGACAAGCAGACCCAGCACAAAGCAGGCGGCAAAGCCAACCTGCCTACAACCAAATATTTTCTGATCTTCTGTTGTCACCCGCTCACTGCCCGAAGAAGTTCGGAAGCAAGCAAGGCAAGCTGGAGACGTTGGCGACTAGTATGAAGCTCAACAAAAAAACCCCGTCCGGATAGACAGGGCCTTTTGAAAATGACTGGGTGCTCTTGAACTAGCGACGACGGCTGAACTTGTTTTGGAATTTTTCGACGCGGCCCGCCGTGTCGACAAAACGCTTTTCGCCCGTGAACGCAGGATGCGAGTCTGCCGTGATATCACAAATGATCACCTGGTGTTCCACTCCATCGATGGTCTCTGTCTTGCTGCCGCGCATTGTTGAGCGGGTCAAAAACTTGTGACCGGTGGAGACGTCGACAAATGCGACAGGATTGAGCTTGGGATGAATTTCAGCTTTCACGATAATGGATCTCGGTTTGGTTAGACAGCTACATGGAGGAGATTGCCTCCGCCGCGGAGCCGTGCAAATTGAAGTGGAATTAGCCCTGGCGAGCCTTGAAGCGCGGGTTTGTCTTGCAGATTACGTAGACGCGGCCTTTGCGGCGAACGACCTGGCAATCCGGATGACGATCTTTCAGCGATTTAATGGAGGATACAACTTTCATAACGAATTTGGAAAAACGGTGGAGAAAGGCGGTCTGAGACTGCCTTGTCAATACAAAGCTAAACATATTTGTAAAAATGCTTGCCCTTGCCGATGGCAAAAACAAAGAATTTGACAAACGCACGTTATCCCGCACGCTTAACACCATGACCACGATAACTGCAACCAACGCCCGGAATAAGCTCTACAACCTTATCGACGAAGCAAACACCTCACACATCCCGATTCAGATTACCGGCAAGCGGGGCAATGCCGTGCTTGTTTCAGAGCATGACTGGAAAGCCATTTCCGAAACGATTCATCTAAGCGCCATTCCCGGCATGGTGGATTCGATAAAAGAGGGAATGAACGAGAAGATTGAAGACTGCAGCGATACGATTGAGTGGTGAATTACAGGATCGTATACGCCAAGCAGGCCCAAAAGGATGCAAAGAAAATCTCCCGAAGTAATTTAAAGGAGAAAGCACTTGAACTGATCAATCTACTGGGGGAAGACCCATTCAGAAATCCCCCGGAGTTTGAGGCATTGGTTGGTGACTTGGCGGGTGCTTATTCCAGACGAATCAACATTCAGCACAGATTGGTGTATCAGGTTTACGAAGAAGAGAAGGTAGTGAAAATTTTACGGATGTGGTCGCATTATGGTGATTAAAGTGTCAAGTCGGTGGTCACAGCTCCCGGGGGCTGAGCCCCTCCGCGAGGTAGCTCTGCGTTGAAATAGAAAACTGCAAAAGAAATCCTATCCGACGTATATTTAAAACCGCTGACTCTCGCTGACCAGACATCATCGCTACGTGGTAAGTAGGCAGGATCCAATATTGCGTTTTCGCTCGGTTGTCATTTGTCTCTTTATATGTCCGACGAGAACCAACCTTCCCCGGAAAGTGTCGCCATTGATAAAGCGTTGCGCATCGCCGAGCTTCAGGCA
>JAAAPI010000135.1 GCA_009908325.1 Verrucomicrobiota bacterium
CCGCTCAAACCCAATAATTGCTCGTAGTGTTCTTCTTGAGATGTCATCTCTGTATCAAACATCTATCCCGCTTTCTTCACAAGAATTTACGAATAGCCCGATGAGGACTCCGTGATGCGGAATGATTTGGAGCGCAGAGAAGTCCTCGCCAAAGTAGACTTGATTTTTTGAATTGTCGTTTGGTGCGAGTTCCTTCGCGAATATTTTTTTCGCACCGTGCAGGTTCATTAAACTTCGTAAATCCTCTAAATTGTCGATAGGCATAAAGTGTCGAAGTTATAAAATTGAGGTTTAAATCAAATGGAGCAGTCTTTGGTCTTTGCTTTTGTCACTTCCTCGGTGAAATGGCAACGGCTAATGCCAGCGATGTCCTGAAGATCGAGAACGCGCTAAGCTAAGCACCCCAAGGCCCGATCCGGCATTCCAAAAATTCACCAAATCACTACTATTTAACCGGACACGGATCGCGCCACCCCAAGGCCAATCACCCCAGTAAACCTGCCAGAAATTTTCAGAACCTGACACTTTCCTGACAAAAACCAGAATCAAGCCAACCCATAAAAAATCCGCAAGAGCTTAACTTGCAGCTACTTGCGGATTATTTCTATACTAATAATGGTGGAGGTGGCGGGAGTCGAACCCGCGTCCCTCGTGCTTTCATACGCGGCATCTACATGCTTAGTTTTGAATTTGTTGTCGTCGCGGACGCGCCTCAAAACAGGCTCGTCCGTTTCCAGACCTTCTAAAATACGGCTGAAACCCGAAGGTCCGTGTTTCAGCTATGCCTGCTAGTCGTCGCTTCTAGTCCGTAGCAGGTGTCCGGGTAGAAACGTGGGGCGATTTTACGCCGCCATTGCGAATTGTTCTTCGCCAATTAATTTTTGTAATGGATTGATACGGAGCCTCCATTATCTCCGACATGCAGCCTCGCACTACGACACAAGGTCGAATCCGTGACACCCCCTGAAAAAGTGAAAGTGAAAGTGAGGGTGAAAGTGAATGTGTGTTTCACTACCGCCCTACGGAAAGAACTTGCCCGTGGTTACGGAGGTTCTTTCAAAGAACCTACGAGAATCTGTCAGGTCTTTGGGTAAATGCAAGCTCTGGTTTGGAATTTGTGGCGTGCTCGCTCGCCGAGCGCCTGCTTGAGCGTCGGGGCGTCCGGCGTGCGGACACGCCACGGGGAGCGTCGGGGGCGTCCGGCCATTCGACGAGCTCAAGGTCTACGACAAGCGTATGTGCTGCGGGGAAGCGGTCGGGGCGTAGTGACAAGCTTCCAGCTTGTCGGGCGGCCTTGAGGGGCGAGACGGGAGTCTCACGATCCCGGGCGCTACGAAATCTCCTGGAAGGCCCAATCGAGCCAGGGGAGGAGGGCCTGGATGTCGGCGGTCTCGACGGTGGCGCCGCCCCAGATGCGGAGGCCGGGAGGGGCGTCGCGGTAGCTGGCGAAGTCGTAGGCGACGTCTTCGTTCTCCAGCAGGCTGACGAGCGCTTTGGCTTTGGCGGCCTGCTCATCGGCCGGCAGGGCGTGATACCAGTCGGCTGTGATTTTCAGACAGATCGATGTATTCGAGATCGTTGCAGGATCCTCGGCGAGGAAATCAATCCAGTCGTTTTTCGCGACCCAGTCGGCGATGGCTTTGAGGTTGGCCTCGGAGCGCTCGATGAGGGCGGGCAAGCCGCCGATGCTTTGGGCCCAGCGGAGCCCGTCGACGGCGTCTTCGACACAGAGGAGGGAAACGGTGTTGATGGTGGCCCCGGTGAAAATGCCATCGATGAGTTTGCCGCCCTTGGTCATGCGGAAGATCTTGGGGAGCGGGCGCGGTGGGGTGTAGGTTTCAAGGCGCTCAATGGCGCGGGGGCTGAGCACGATCATGCCGTGTGCACCCTCGCCGCCCATGACTTTTTGCCAGGACCAGGTGACGACGTCGCACTTCGTGAAGTCGATGTCCATGGCGAAGATCGCCGAGGTGGCGTCGCAGATGGTGAGACCTTTGCGGTCGTCGGGTATCCAGTCTAGATTGGGCACTTTGACGCCGGAGGTGGTGCCGTTGTAGGTGAAGACGACATCGTTGTCGCAGTTGATTTTACTGAGGTCGGGCAGCTTGCCGTAGTCGGCTTCGTGGTGGGTGACGTTTTCCAGCTTGAGTTGTTTGACGGCATCGGTGACCCAGCCGGCGCCGAAGGACTCCCAGGCGCACATCTCGACGCCGCGCTGGCCGAGGAGCGACCACATCGCCATTTCGACTGCACCGGTGTCGGAGGCCGGAACGATGCCGCAGACATAGCCCTCGGGGAGGCCCAGGATGGATGCCGACAAGTCGATGACCTCCTGAATGCGCGCTTTGGCGGGCTTGGCGCGGTGCGAGCGACCGACGAGGGCTTGGTTGAGGGCGTCGAGCGACCAACCCGGGCGTTTGCTGCAAGGGCCGGATGAGAAGAATGGGCGGTTGGGCTTTGTGGTGGGTTTCATAAATTTGAGGGATGAGGGCGGAGACCTGAAACCTGAAGTAGGGAGCGGGTTTATCCCGCGATTAAAGCTGGATAATTATGCGAGCCTGTTTGATCCTGGCATAAAGCCAGTCGCTACAATTAAGCTATTGGGGAAAAAGAAGAAGTACCCGAGGCGGGGCTCGAACCCGCACGTCCTTTCGGACAAGGGATTTTAAGTCCCCAGCGTCTGCCAATTCCGCCACCCGGGCATGCATGTGTTGGAAAAGAACCGTGGAAGAAAGCCATCGGCGGATGGCATTGCAAGTTTCTTCGCGCTTCATTTTAGCCTTGCAGGCTGGGGGGGAGCACCTACTTTCTCGCGTTCCTCTGCGGCGGTTGGGACTGCCGGTCCGGTAGACTC
>JAAAPI010000263.1 GCA_009908325.1 Verrucomicrobiota bacterium
GCGAGTCAGCTCGCAGGCTACACCGCGATCGGCGGCAGCGAGAGTAGCGGGATATTCAGAAGCAACCACGACCTTGACCGCGAAACCAGCCAGAACCTGGAATTCGGTGGAGCCTTCAGGCGGGCTGACTGGGCTCTGGAAGCAGCCGTCTTTTATCGTTGGGATAACGACCTTGTCGACTGGACGTTCACCAACGGTTCCCCATTCGCCCGCTCCGCCAACAACGTCGATATCGGGACTTTCGGTCTCGAGCTCATCGGCACCCGCCGCTGGGGCGAGCTCGAAGGCATAGCCAGCTACACCTTTTTAAACAAAGACGAGGACTACGGCGACGCCACCGTGGACGCCAGCTTCTACGCGCTCAACTATGCCAGACACCGCGCCACCCTCGGTCTCATCTGGCGGCCTCGCGACCTCGTCGAAGTCCGCATCGACAACGAATGGCGCCAGAACGAAGACAACGCCCTGCGCGAAGGCGGCGACAACGCACTCTTCACCCACTTCAGCCTGAGCGTCTACCCGCCTCAAGTCGAAGGCCTCGAACTTTTCTTCGCCATTGACAACGCCTGGGACGAGAGCTTCCAGGACGTGCCCGGCACCCCCGGCCGCGGCGATCAATACTCCGCCGGCGCGACCTATCGCTGGTGATTCAGGACTCCATCACGTGGCGTGCTCGCTTGCGAGCGCCTCTGGCAGTCTCCGCCTTGCGCCGAGTCCGGATGCCGCAACTCACAAAAGCCACCTACTCCCCGTTTTGCCGACGCTCCAGTTCCGCCAACTCTTCCTGGGCTTTCGCAATACGCTCCTGCGCTTCCTGGATGCGGCGTGCCCGCTCTTGTGATTCCTCAAACGCCTTCTTTTTGGCATTCAGCTCTGCCTCCACCCGGGCAGCCTCCCGCTCGGCGGCTTTCACATCGTCCGTCGTCGCGCGGCGCGCGATCTCATCGCGAACACGCTGCTCTTCCAAAGTCTTGATTTCCTCCTCCAGCTTTTCCTGCTCGCGAACCTCCTGCTCATACTCGTATTGCCGCTGTGCTTCGGCAGCTTGTAGGGCCTCCTGACGTTTATCGATCTGATCCCCCGTCATACCGCCCAAAGCCCCGCCGATGGCTGCGCCGGCTAAAATGTTGATATCATCACCGTCGCCCATTTGTGCACCCGCGATGCCTCCCAAAATCGCCCCGGTCACCATCCCGATGTCTCGGCCACGGTTCGGGTTGTTCTGGCACCCCGACGATAAAAGAATACAAATTAGAAGAGCCGTTGTCGTAAAAATTCTCATTATGGGAGTAAAATAAGTGCCCTTGCAGAAATTGCAATGCTCAGAATACTTACCCCGGGACATCGAAAAAACCACTACACAAGCCAATTATGAGTCTACGAAACCCAGAACGCGGCCTTTTTTCAGTCAAAGGCCTGATCTTTTCATTAGGGCTCATCGCCTCATTCATTTTCGTCGGAGCGATCTATGCCATCCTCATTCGCCCCGGTGCCGAGCGCGCCGACCTTGCCAGCAGCTATGGTGTCGATATGGGCAGCTCATTCGCCAGTGTGTATGTGATTCTCAAAGATTACGAGCAGCAGATCTGTTTCTCGCTCTTTCTTTGGGGCATCATGATTCTCATCTACAAATTCATTCTCCTGAAGCAGGAAGCCGGCACGCTCGGCCGCTTCGCTCCCGAAGGCGAGGGTCTGTCAAGCGAACCCGAGGTCGATTTACTGGAAGGCGACCGCAGCATTTCCCGTCATCGTGCAAAAGCCCTCGCATCGGAAATCGATGATAAAAGCCAGCAACCCGACCTGAAAAATAAAATCCTCCCCTACGTCATGGCCCGCGGGCTCGAACGCTACCACATGACAGGTAGCGTCCCCGAAGCCACCGAGACGATTATGGGCCGCCTCGAAGTTGCCTCCGAACAACAGGAGAGCGAACTTTCCATGCTCCGCTACCTCGTCTGGGCCATCCCCTCCATCGGTTTCATCGGCACCGTGCGCGGTATCGGCGTTGCCCTCCAGCGTGCCGACGAAGCCATCCAGGGCGACATTGCCGGGGTAACCAGCGCGCTTGGCGTCGCCTTCAACTCGACCCTCGTCGCCCTCTTCATCAGTATCGTCCTCATGCTGCTTATCCACATTCTGCAAAGCGGCCAGGAAGGCCTCATCCTCCGCCTCCAAACCTTTTGCCGCGAACAACTCATCGACAAGCTCTTCGACCGGGATGCCCCGGAGGAACCCAACCCGCCGGAAGAACCCATCCCGAAACCCAAAAAATCCAAGGTGATCTCTGAGCCTGCCCAAGCCCCCGAATCCAAGCCCAACCCCTAACTTCCCGCATCCCATGACCCGCCGTGTAAAAGGCTTCGCCTCACGCGGTTTCATCCCGCATCCCGCATCCCGCCTCCCGTAACCCACCATGAAACGCCGCCGCGAAGCCCAAAGTTCAGCGCTCTCTTTCATGGACGTCATCTCCTGCGGATTCGGGGCCGTTCTTTTGCTCTTCATCCTCACCGCCAAAGCACAGGTCACTGAAAGCCAGGAGGAAGCCACCCAATCGCGGGAAGCCGCTGAGACGCTGCAAGCCGCCATCCGCGAGGCCGAAGCCAGACAAAAAGCCCTCGATCAAGAGATCGAAGCACTCGACCCCCAACCGGACACCACGGCGACCAGCCTCGCCCAGCTCGCAGCCGAGCAGGAACGTCTCGCCAAAGCCGTCGAGGATCAGGCGCAGGCCTTCGCCGCCCTCGAAACCGAGACAGAACCCGCCCAGGAACCCGCCGCGCTCGACCGGCCCTCGGCCGACCAAAGCTATCTCTCCGGCCTCCGCCTGCGGGGCCCGAAAGCCGTCATTCTGC
>JAAAPI010000236.1 GCA_009908325.1 Verrucomicrobiota bacterium
CTACGAGGCCTTCATCGTTGAGCCCGACCTCGGGATCATGCTGCGCTCCATGGTTGAAGGTCGCATCATGCCCGCGTTTGATCATTTTTTTGATTCGATGGCCAAGCTCGAAAAAGATCTCGACCCGAGAAAAGACGTTTACGAAAAAGACCGCATCGCAAAGTTGAATCGGTGGCGGCAGAAACTCAGTCGCTTCCGGCGCTGGATTCTGCGCTAGTAACTGTTCCCGCGACAATGAAACATCCTGTTCCCAGCGCGACCATCCAAAAGCAAACACCGTGGCAAATACAACGCGCCGTTGTGTTTGCCGTCTTCGTTCGCGAGCTCCGCACTCGGTTCGGACAGTTCCAGTTGGGCTATTTGTGGGCCATCCTCGAACCGTTGAGTATGATTCTTATCCTGTCTTTCGTACGGATGATCTTCGGACGCAGTGACATCGCCGGGCTATCCTTTCCAGTATTTTTTGCCTCAGGTGTCATCCCCTATCTGCTGTTTATCCATATTATCCAGGGTTCGCTTTCGACGGTCGAAGGTAATCTCAGCTTGTTTAACTATCAGCGGGTCAAGCCTTTCGACATCGTATTTGCCCGCTCAATCCTGGAACTGCTTATCAGCATCGGGACCGCCCTCATCATCTTTCCCGGGATGCATTGGCTGGGATACACCTTTCACTGGAATGACACCTTGCAGGTGGCAACGGTCCTGGGCTGCTTATACATTATGTCTTTCGGCGTTGGACTGATGCTTTGTGTACTCGGCCCAATGTGGCAAGAGGCCAAGAAAGTCGTGCCCGTTATGCTTCGCCCGCTTTTCTTCATCTCCGGGGTTTTTTTTCCCGTTGTCGGCATCCCGGAAGCCGCCCGGCCCCTCGCCTTGCTCAACCCCCTGCTGCATTTCGTCGAACTGATGCGGGGGGCCATGTTCCAAGAGTTTGAGGCTGTTGGCGCGAGCCTATTCTACGCCTTTTGTTGGGCCGTTGGCTGCCTGCTTGTCGGCATGTGGGTCTATCGCGTGAATCGAGTCAAAATTGTCACATCCGGCACGATACGATAATGATCAAAATCCGCAATCTAACGAAGTCTTACAAGGTGCGCAACGGACGCCACTACGTGTTTCGCGGCGTGGATGCCGACTTTCCCGAAGGTGCGAATATTGCGATCATTGGTCCCAACGGTGGGGGCAAGTCGACCTTTCTGCGGATTTTGGGTGGCATCGATCACCCCGATTCCGGCGAAATTATCACACCACGCAGCTTTTCCTGGCCGCTTGGTCTGCGCGGCGGCTTCGTTGGCCACATGACCGGGCGGGACAATTGCCGGATGATCTGCAACCTCTACGGGCTTCACCACCGCCATACCCGCAAAAAGTTGGACGAAATTAAGGAGCTGTCGGGGATCAAAGAATATTTTGAAGAACCAGTGAAGTATTATTCTTCCGGCATGGCCGGACGCCTCGGTTTTGCCCTGAGCATGGCCTTCAGCTTCGACTACTTTTTGATCGATGAGATCACTGCCGTTGGCGATGCCCATTTTCGTGAGATGGCTAAGCGGACATTGGAGGAAAAAGCCCGCTTTTCCAAGGTTATCATGGTCTCGCACAGCATGGGAGACATCAAGAAATTTTGCGACGTCGGGGTTTTGCTTAAGGATGGCAAATTGACGGTTTACAATGATTTGGACGAGGCCATCCGCGCCTACCTGCCCCAGACTGAGACGGCTGAGGCCGATTTTGCCGAAATCTTAAGCCAAGCCTGCCTTGACGATTTAAGTATCGACGAAGAAGCTCTCCCGAAGGAAACGCAAAACCTGCTCGGTGAAATCCAGGCACTGCTCGCTTCAATCGAATCTGGATTGGCAAGTCCAGAGCATACCCTCGCCGGGGAAACATCCGATTTTTATTCGCTGCTGGGTTCGGCCTATCAACAAATCGGCGACCTTTCCCGTGCGGAAGATTACCACAGAAAAGCGGTGGCGGAAAACGAGTATATTTTGCGCAGTCAACAGGCGCTGGCTGCGCTGCATGCGAAAAAAAACGAGATCGAAGCGGAGAGCGCCGCCATCGAAAAGGCCATTAAGATCGACGAGCGCCATGTGCAGAATTATGTTCTGAAAGTGCGGCTGCTTAGAAAATCCGGTGAATTTGACGCGGCCATGCAGCTCTGCGAAGAAAACCTGAAATACCACAGCGACAAACCGGCACCGTGGAACGAATACGCGCAGTTATTGCAATCTGCGAATCAATTAAGCAAAGCCATCGAAGCTCAGGCCAGAGCCATCCAACTAGCCGAAAGCAATTCGAATTTCGAAAACTTGCTTCCAGCATTTCACGCTCAACTCGGCCAGATACTCGCCGCTAACGGGAATCTGGAGCAATCCGCCAAGGCCGCATACAAATTCCACCGGCTACCCAAGCCAGACCCGATCAACCGCTATAAAAACACGATTAAAACCCTACGTAGTTTAGACAGACGCATCAGCGTCTAACCATTCAACCCATGACGATTCAACGCTTCATAGCCAAATATTCGTTTGCCCTCTTTGTGGTCATTCCGACGATTCTCGCGCTGCTTTATTTAACCGGTCCAGCCAAGCCGACTTACGAAACCGAGACGAAACTCATCGTGCGGGAAAACAAAGGCAGCACTGGCTCGATGGTCCCCGGTTTTGCAGCCGCATTGCTCGGCATGAGCGGCTCCACCTCCATGGAAGACGCCATGATCCTTGAGGAATTTCTGAAGAGTGCCGACTTCATCGAACTCGCCGATGCCGAATTTGACCTCCGCGCCCACTTTGCCGATGCCAAGCTCGACCCGGTCCGCCGATTACCCGAAGACGCCCGGGCCGAAACACTG
>JAAAPI010000165.1 GCA_009908325.1 Verrucomicrobiota bacterium
GACCGTTCCGGCGCGAAACTTTTCGAGAACAATCTCGACGCCGCAGTGCCGATTAGCGCGACCGGTATGGCAGCGGGAAGTGACGGTGGTTTGATCTTCACCGGTGTCTTCGACGGGTTGGCGCAGTTCGGCGGCAACCTGCTCGACAGCGGCGGAAGCGTCACCGCCTACATCGCCCGGTTGCTCCCGCAGGAGCCCGGCACCCCCGAGGCCGAAGCGGAGGCCGATCCCGACCGCGACGGGCGGAGTAATCTGCTGGAATACGCCTTCGGCGGCGACCCCGAGCAGCCCGATGCCGGACCTCTGATGCAGGCGACACCACCGGCGGGTGACAACCTGAGCTTCGTCTACGAGCGGCGGGCCGACCGCGAAGACCTCCGCTTCCTCCCACAGGTTTCTTCCGATTTCCTGCAATGGTTCGAGCCGGTAGTGCTTGACGAAAGCACCGTGCCCTCAGCCGACAATCTGGAAACCGTCACGCTGGAGCTGGACCCGCCTTTCGACGCCAGTGCCAAAGCCTTCCTGCGCATCGAAGTCGAGCGCAGCACCCAGAGTGTCGGTAGTGAAGCGCCATCCGGGGAATAGCGAATCGACAGGCGCGGTGTTTTTTGCTCACCTGATCGTCCCCCGCCTACTCTATCGGCAAAATTAGCGCTTTCGGCCAAACTCTCGGGGCGGCCGGTGAGCAAACGGACCAGCACCGAAGTATCCACTCCTGCGCCAAACTCAATCGTTCGCGCCATGACGTCTTTTTGCGATACTCGAGCGGATGGCTTCCATGGAGTGGTCGGAAACATCCTTTGA
This sequence comes from Verrucomicrobiota bacterium, assembly GCA_009908325.1. GTDB lineage: Bacteria > Verrucomicrobiota > Verrucomicrobiia > Opitutales > Coraliomargaritaceae > Thalassobacterium. The sequence continues at coordinate 805 of JAAAPI010000165.1, forward strand.
GACCCGCGCAGCCAACGGACTCTGGAAATTTCGCCAATCGACCCGGGGCTGTCCACTGGACACGGCCTTGCGGGCAACCAGCCATTGCCGGAAGAGCTGGAGGGTGATGTCGCGCATGGTCCGCCCCTCCCGAGCGGCCTCGGCTTTCAATTCGCGATACAACTCGTCGGGGATTTGAAAGATGGCTTTCATTCGAGCTAGCTTGCTGTAATGCTGTATCAAGTCAAATCATTTGAAAGAATGGAACAATTATCCGATGCTGTCTCGATCTCAACCTAGGCGAGGAACTCGGCGATCGGGCGGTTCAGTGAGGTGTTCGTCAGATCGCGGATGAAATCGATCATTTACGGCTTGTAAAAATATCCCCCGGCTCTCACCGACCGCTTCCGCCCAGTAATGCAGCACAAGCTTTCAGTTTATGCTGGAATCCAGAATTTATGATTGCTTGGACTGACCCGAATGGCGCTAACTTAAGGCGGATTCGGGCATGATTTCACTTCTAATCTTTATCGTAATCCTTATCGTAATCGATTGATGTCGAGAAGATTACGATTACGAGCATGATTACGATTACGTGGCGCTGGATCCTTAAGTTAGCAACATTCTGACCCTGTATGTGCCCGTCGGCAGTGAAGCGCCATCCGGGAAATAGCGAATCGACAGGCCCGGTTTTTCTTGCTTACCTGATCGTCCTGGAATTTATGGATGAAGGTACGATACAATGCGTTTGTCACGATCCTCCCCGGCGTTTGTCGGAGGAGCGCGGGCAGACGGGGGTGCGGACGGGCCTGTCGCATGTCGGGATGTTTTTATTCGGGTTGCCGTTTTTTCTGGTGGGGCAGTATTTCCTGCTGGGTTCACTCGGGCTGCGTCCGTTGGATCTGGAACGGGCAAACGTCCCGGAATGGGTGCTCGGTCTGGTCGGCCTGGTCTTTCTTATGGGCGGGCTGATGCTCTGGGCGATGGGCTACCGGGCGATGCGTTTTCGGCGGCGGCTGGCGGCTGCCCGCCGGGCGCATCCGGACCAGCCAGCCTATGCGGATTTTCCCTGGGATTGGAAAGGCTTTGTCCCGGATCGTTGGGGCAAGGTGTTGCAGGCGCTGGCCATGCTGCCGCTGGTGGCGGCCCTGATTGTGGTAATGAATTACATGGTTTTCGTCGCGAATCGAGGCGCGCCGCTGTTCGCGCAGGCGATCGTGCTGCTGTTCGATGTCTTTCTGGTCTTCGGCTTGTATCGGCTCGGCTTGATGGTTTTGCGGGCGGTCAAATACGGCCGCACGCGCCTGCGCTTCGAGCGTTTTCCCTTTCGGCGGGGGGAGACGCTGCCGGTTCATATCGAACTGCCCGCTGCCGTGCGGAGGACCGGGGGCGGACGCATCGAGCTGCGGCAGATCGAGGAGTTTTGGGAAGTGAGCGGACGAGCGGGGAAAAACCGCCGCAAGAGCCTTGTCCATGAATGCGGCTGGTCGGGCGAGCGAGTTTTTGAGAAGGGTGAGGTGCCGGTCAATTCCGGGGTATTGGAGACGAGCTTCGCGATCCCCGCAGAGGTCCCGCCGACCCGGATCGACGCCGAGCGACCGATCTTCTGGGAGCTAGACCTGCGGCTGGAGACTCCCGGTGTCGATTTCCACCAGCGGTATCTGGTGCCGGTGTATTGAGCCGGGCTTTAGCCAAAAAGGTTGTTGAAAGAGACCATAAGCAGCAGGGACAAGACGAGAGGACGTATTTGTGACATGGGCAAAAGGCTGGCTCGATCGCTTTGTTTGTCGAGTTTTTTGAAAGTTCCCGCAATCAAACGACCCGCCGAAACGTCTTATTCGTTGAGTGGACGCATTAACGGCAGAAATACGGGGGCATTTGCAGGCGGGCTACCGCTATGCGCTGGCCCTGACGCATCATCACTACGAGGCGGAGGATCTGGTGCAGGAGGCCTGGCTGCGGTTTTGGTGTCGTTCCGGGTCGGCCCCGTTGCCACATTGAGGACACCATCAGCCTGACAGATGAGAGATTATTTAATCGCCGACACCTCATTGGTTCGA
>JAAAPI010000162.1 GCA_009908325.1 Verrucomicrobiota bacterium
CGAGGCCATTCAGGAGGACATCCGCTGGCTGGGCTACGACTGGGCCAAAGTCTGCTTCGCCAGCGATTATTTCGAGCAGCTCTTCAAATGGGCCTGCCAACTGATTGAGTCCGGCCACGCCTACGTCGACGAACTGAGCTTCGAAGAAATACGGGCCTACCGCGGCACACTGACCGAGCCGGGCAAGCCGAGCCCCCACCGGGAACGCCCCCCGGCCGAGAGTCTCGACCTCTTCGAACGAATGCGGGCAGGTGAGTTTGCCGATGGCGCCAAGGTCCTGCGCGCGAAGATCGACATGGCCCACCCCAACATGAACATGCGGGACCCGGTGATGTATCGGATCAAACGCATGCACCACCACCGGGTGGGCGATGCCTGGCCGATCTACCCGAGCTACGACTTTACCCACGGCCAAAGCGATTCGATCGAGCAAGTCACCCACTCCCTCTGTTCGCTGGAGTTCGAAGACCACCGCCCCCTCTACGACTGGTTTATTGAAAAATTGGGCATTTTCCCCTCCAAACAAACCGAGTTCGCCCGCCTCAACCTGACCTACACCGTCGTCAGTAAGCGCAAGCTGCGGACGCTGGTCGAAGCGGGACACGTGGAGAGCTGGGACGACCCCCGCATGCCCACCCTCTGCGGGATGCGGCGGCGCGGCTTCCCGCCGGCCGCCATCCGTAATTTCTGCCGCACCGTGGGCATCACGAAGACACCCTCGACCAGCGATGTGGCACTCCTTGAGCACGCTGTGCGCCAGGAGCTCAACCGCACCGCCAGCCGCCGCATGGCCGTGCTCAATCCGCTTGAGGTCGAGCTGACGAATTGGCCGGAGGACGAAGTGCTCGAGGTCGACGGAATCAACAACCCGGAAGATGAGAGCGCCGGCACTCGCAAGATCCCCTTCGCCAAGCGTCTCTTCATTGAGCAGGAGGACTTTCGGGAAGAAGCGAACAAAAAATTCTTTCGCCTGAAAAAGGGCGGCGAGGTCCGCCTGCGGGGTGCCTACATCATCAAGTGCGACGACTGTGAGAAAGACGCGGAAGGCCGCGTCACCAAAGTGTTCTGCAGCGTTGATTTCGACACGCTGAACAAGAACCCCGAGGACCGGAGAGTAAAGGGCGTGATTCACTGGGTAAGCGCCGGGCACGCGGTCAAGGCCCGGGTTCGCCTCTTTGACCGTCTTTTTGCGGTGGAAAAACCGGAAGCCGATAAGGAGCGTGCCTTCACCGAATTCATGAACCCGGACTCGCTGACCGAGGCCGACGCACTCTGCGAACCAAGCCTCGCTGACTTCGCGCCGGGCGACACGTGCCAGTTCGAACGCATCGGCTACTTCTGCCTCGATCGCAAACTGACGAAACCCGGTGCCCTCGTCTTCAACCGAACCGTCGCCCTGCGCGACTCCTGGGCGAAAAAGTCATAAAAATCAAAAAACGCCCCGCATCATGGACACTTCCGCGACCCAGCAACTCTTCAAACAGCGCTTCCACGCTACGCCGGCTCATTTTGCCTTCGCTCCCGGTCGGATCGAATTCATCGGCAACCATACCGACTACAACGGCGGCCTTGTCATGGGCGCCGCCGTAACGGAAGGCATCACCGTGGCCATCGCTCCCCGCGAAGATGGCATGATCCACCTCGTCAGCGAACTCGGCGGCCTGGTCAAAATCCCGCTCGGCAACTATGAACCGCTTGAGGGGGAGGCGTCTTGGACAAACTATCCAATCGGCGTGACCAAGATTATGTCCGAGTCAGGCATGTCGACCCCCACCGGCTACAATCTCGCCGTGACCAGCACGCTCCCGGTCGGTGCCGGCATGAGCAGCAGTGCGGCCATTGAATTGGCCACCGCCAAAGCCTTGGCTGCACTCTATGGCTTTGAGACCGATACGGCCGGCTACGCACGCATCGGGCGCAGGGCGGAAAACGAATTTGTGGGGATGCCCTGCGGAATCCTCGACCAGGGGGTTTCCGCCTTCGGCCGGGCCGACCACCTTGTGAAAATCGACTGCGCCACCGAGCGCTTTGCAACTGAGCCCATGCCCGGCGAAGCCCATTTCTGGATATTCAATTCCAACAAAAAGCACGCCCTCGTCGATTCCGCCTATGCGGATCGCCACCGGGAGTGCCACGAGGCCCTCGCCCAGCTCCGGTCTGACTACCCCGAAGCCCGGACGCTCTCCGAGATCAGCCAGAGCCAACTGGATGCGTCCCATGACAGGCTCGACGAAGTGCTCTACCGCCGTGCCGCCCATATCATCGGAGAAAATGACCGAGTGCGGGCCGTGCAATCGGCCCTTCTTAACGGAGATCTGCAAGCCGTCGGCGCAGCACTCAGTGCCTCGCACGAAAGCTCTCGCCACAATTTCGAAAACAGTATCCCGGAACTGGATACGCTTTTCGAACTCCTCAAACTGCAACCCACCGTTTACGGGGCGCGGCTAACCGGCGGCGGATTCGGCGGAGCCGTCATGGCGCTGACCAACCCGGGATTCGGCCAGGCGCAGGCCGACGTGATCGCAGCCGCCTACGAGGCAAAGCACGGCATCCAGCCATCGATCTTCCACACCCGCGCCGGCGAAGGAGCACGCCTGCTCAATAAGGCCGAGACATAAATTCTTTTCGCCCTCCGTGGCGTGTCCGCCGGACGCCCTGATGTCCGGCGACTACGACTGTTTACGAATCTCGCGCATCTTGGCGCGCTCTTCATTAAACTTTGCCCGGTTGCAGTTGCAGTGCAGACAGAGCGGCGAATTATAGAATAAAACAAATTTTTCGCCCGGATTGAGCGGACGTTCCTGGCCGCGCTCGACCATGCGCAGCGCCGGTCCACAACTC
>JAAAPI010000365.1 GCA_009908325.1 Verrucomicrobiota bacterium
TTGACGATCCCGCCGCCGCGGTCACCGCGGTGACCCAGGGCGCCAACGGCACCGTGACCATCAAGGCCGACGGCACGGTGACCTACACGCCGGACGCGGACTTCAACGGGACCGACAGCTACACCTATACCGTCACCTCTGGCGGGGTCACCGAGACCGCGACGGTCGATGTGACGGTCACCCCGGTGGGGGAGAACACCAGCGGGGCAACATCATCGAGCGGGGAGATTCCTGAGCGTGATGACCCACCTCGTCCCCGAATGTATGCGGATCCGATTGTTGATCTGGCCGCAGGCGATCAGAACAATCTGTTCAGCACACCGGCTCTGATGTCGGATTTGAATACGGGACTGGGTGTCCAACACCCAATCCTGACCGCTTTGAATGCCGTTCAATCTCTTGGAGGTACGTCTGACCTCTCGATTGAGGGGACGCATGCAACCGGTGCGATTGAAGCGCCGGGCGCTGTTTCACAGGCTGTCAACGGGATTGGATTTGATCCGTTTTTCCCTGGAAACGACCTGGCTGTTCAAGATTTCGAAGAGCGGCTGGAGCAGATATTCGGGCAGCAGCCCGCAGAAGTTGCAGACTTCACAACTGTACGTGGGGAAAACGTGCAATTCGCCGTGAATTCTTCCGAAGGAACCGTGGTCTTGCAGGCCACTGCCAAGACGGCAACAGGTCATGATTTGGCGGTCAAGGATATCACCTTGGTGAACTCTGAAGGTGGCTCTGATGCATTTATCTCTGAGGGACAAGCCTCCCTTGATATCCATGCAATTGAGGAGAACACTGTCTTAGACATAACTCTTGAGAATGGGTATGTGGTGCAAGCAGAAATTGAGTTCCATCAAACAGGGTGCGATTCAGACATTCGCATAGACGCACGTGAAATCGAAAACACAACGTTTAGCGCACAAACCGAAAGCTTGGTTTTTGCCAAAGATGTGGAAGCATCCAAGCTTCTAAAGGCTATTGGGGGATAGTATGAAAAATATGAGTAACTTCGGAGCTACCAGCTCATCGCGGCTAGAAAGTCGCACATCAAAGACCCGTGCTCTTCGTTTGGGAATGGCAGGCATCTCATTGATTGCGATTGCCGGCTGCACGGTCACACCCACACCCTTCACAAAGTCTGAGCTGAATGCCTTCGCAGCCGAGCGGGAGCGCCGGGTTGTTTCAGAAAGCCAAACGCCTGTGACGCAAAGCATCGACTTGTACGAGGCGATGGCACGTGCCTTGAAGTACAACCTCGATTATCGCGTGGAAATGTCCGATGTCGCGCTACGGACGGCCGAAGTTCGCGAAGCGGAGCTAGACATGCTGCCGGAGCTTGTCGCCAAAGTGGATTGGTCCGACAGGGATAACGATCCGTTTTCAGGGTCAATCGACCAGAATGGCGTGATCGACCCGGTCGCGTCGACATCGGCTGATCCCGGTAGCGATTCAGGCAGCCTTGAACTGAGCTGGGACATTCTGGATTTTGGATTGTCCTATTACCGAGCAAAGCAAGCCGGTGATCGCGCCCTTATAGCCGAGGAACAAAGGCGTTCTACGATCAACCGCGTGATCGAGGATGTGAGAACCGCCTATTGGCGTGCCGTTGCGGCAGAACGGCTTTTGGGCCAGATCGGTCAGCTTGAAACTCGTGCCCAAGCGGCGTTGAACGTGGCCCGCCGTCAGGTCGCCAATGGCGAAGGTGATCGCCTCGAAGCCCTGCGCTTCCAACGTGAAATGCTCGATACGCTGAGAACCGCGCGGGAGTTGCGGCGCGATCTCTTCGTGGCCAAAAATCAGCTGGCCGCCTTGATGAATTTGCCACAGAACCAAGACTATTCGGTGGTTATTCCCAAGCATAGCCGTTTGAAAACACCAATAACAAAACTGTCATCCGAAGAGATGACGAAGATGGCGCTTCGGAACCGCCCTGAAATGCGTGAGATCGCCTACAGATTGCGCATCAACGAAGAAGAAGAAAAAGCATCGGTATTGGAATTGTTGCCCTCGATCCGAGGCTACCTTGGCGTGAACTACGATTCCAACGATTTCTTGGTGAATGAAAACTGGACTGGGTGGGGTACACGTGTTTCGTGGGATCTCATGAATTTGGCTAAGCATCCGCGCCGGAAAGCCAGAATTGTGCGTCAAAAAGACCTTCTGGATGCGCGGTCGCTTGCATTGACCCAAGCCATTGCCACTCAGGTTTTCGTGGCTAACAAACGGTTCCACAGTCTTCAGCAGGAAGTCGAAACAGCACGCCAATATCACAATACGTCCGACAGGATATTTGCGCAGGCCCGCGATGAATTTCAAACCGGAGCAGGGTCACAACGTGAATTCGTGCGGGAAAACCTCAAGGCAATCCTCGCCTCATTGCGCTACGATGCAACTTACGCCGAGATGCAGGGCGCGTTTGCCAATGTTTATGCAGGTGTCGGCTTGAACGCGTATGATGGTAAGATGACTGGTCAGGAAAGTGTTGAAGACTTGGCTGCGTCGTTAAGACAAATGTGGCGTGAACGCGGGGATAAAGGGTAAGGTATACAGAGGTTCTCGGTCCGGGTTTGGACAAGCGGTTCTTGAAACGCTAAATGGGTTACAGGCCCCTGCGTCGTCGGCAATAACGAGTGAGGTTTTTGTCGTTGGAGCCGTTTCACCGCTGCACACGAAAAAGCATTTCGCGTGGCTCTGTCGCGGCTGTGCCGGAAGAGCCAAGTACCACTCGGAAAGATGCCGTAATGGGGCTCGTCGCTCAACATCACCGTGTGGAATTGCCTTCTGAGGTTTGTTGAGGTGTCGTTGCCCTTGGCA
>JAAAPI010000316.1 GCA_009908325.1 Verrucomicrobiota bacterium
GCCCGGTGCGGATATTGAGTTTGTCGCCGGTTCGCTGAAAGTGCAGTGCTTGATAAGTCCGCAGTTCACCGAAACCGAGAACATAACACCAGGGGCTGAAGCACCCTGGCTACGCCTGACAACCGTCAGTCGACGCCCTACGTAGTCGAGGTGCTTCAGCCCTCGGCCCTTACATGTGGAAATCTCGCTTTGCCTACTTAAGTAGAGCCTATCCATGCGACGCGCCCGCGATCATTAACAAGCGGAGACGCCACGAGCAAGCGGTCCCTGTGGCGTGCTCGCTCGTCGAGCGCCTTCGGCGGTGCGGGTCCACATGCTATCTAAAAACCAAACCGACGTTTCAAAGTGTCCGCCATTCGGCCTGAACGCATGGTCGGAGGCAAGCAAAGACGCCACAAGCGAAAACCGAGCTTCGTTGTTAATCGGACCCGCTCGCTAAAGCGGGCGTGCCAGGAAGTTGACCCGGCGGGTGAATACTTCCGAATTTGCAGCAATATATTCCGGCCAATCATCATAGCCAGCCGCTTCATACGCTGTAGCACCTCGGTTGATCACCGCTAATGCCTCATCGGTCAGAACCCGGAGCATGATGTCCGCGTAAGCTAAAGGCCGATTGAAATTTCCCGGTGCTCCAACCCCAACGGTTGGCGAAGCACCACCAAACCGGATGAGGCTTCCCGGTGGAATTTCTTCGGATGTGTTCGGATCCCCATCATCGGCCGCATAAAATGTAATTTGGAAATCGACGATACTAGAGACCAAGAAGTTACCACCTTCAGAGCCAGCACCGGAACCAATGATATTCGGCTCGCTCCACTTCCCGCCATCCAAAGTTAGTTGATTTGGGTCGCCCATGAGATTGTTAAAGGTATCTTCTGGCGAAACGACATTGCGGTATAAAACAAAAGTTTGATCCTCTCCGGAGGCCGTTCCATCAATCGGATTTCGATACGCCAATAAATAGCCAATTGCGCAAATGTCTCCCGGCCCCTCGGGCCGATCCAGCGCCGGCGCAAAGAGCTTGAGCGTGGTCGTTTTATAACCGGAGATCGTGAACGGATTATCCAAATCCTCCTGCGTCGCTTCCAACCACATCATTCCGTTATTCCGGAAGACCGCTGTCTCTAAATCCTGCGTTAGCAAATCCATGGCGATTCGGGCTTGCGCATTGGCTGCCAGCTTCCCGGAAGAACGGTTCCAAACATTGAGAACCTGACTTGTAATCTGGATGACCAGTCCGACTAAGACGACCATCACGGCGGTGGCCACCATGATTTCGATAAGGGTAAAGGCATTTTTTTGAGATTTCTTCATAGCATTCATTGTGATGCAGAAACAAAGACTTTAGCGAACAATGGCAGTGTTGTAAGTAAAATCCGGTTCGCGTTTGTCCAGAGTTTCGAGATCTACAGCCTCCTCGGATCCTTGAGGGAATACCGAAGGGTCGAAACCCGGTCTCCAATCCTCGGCGTAAATACGGACTTCCATGGCAAAATAACCTTCGTCATAATCGGCTAAACTTGCGTTCAGCTCATAGACTCCATTCGTGCGCTCCAGAGAACGATATTTCGTGGTCTCACCCGTAGGCGTCGGAAGCACCGAAGAGGCGGAAAGAACAACCCGATAAACCGGGCCTGCCGCGTTATTGAAATTAGGGATTTCAGCTAGGGGATCAATGGCAGTCCCCGCAGTTGACTCCCCTGGGGCAAACCCGACCTGCAATCGGACGTCGACTGAAGTGTCACTTACAAACTGCCGGAAGACGAAAATAGTTGCATAGTTATCTCCTTTAACAGCGTCGTAGATCGCGTCGAACTTTGATCCATTCGGCGCAATATCCGGAGAGCTTTGCAAAAACGCATTCACCGTGTTGACTACCGAGGAAATCTCGTCGGATTTTTCGACGTCATCGACTGATTTCAGCGTGGGCCCAAGCAACCCAACCAGCGCAAGCACGGTAACAAGGAAGATGCCGATGGCCAGGACGACTTCGATCAGGCTGAAGCCACTGCAGGTTCGCGATTTTTTGGAACAGAGGGATTGCATAGAAATTGGAAACAGAAACTGGTTATTAGCTGGTTATTCGATGGGCGCAAAACTAAACTAACTGGCAAACACAGACCCTTCGACCGTTGCGCAATCGGCAATCTTTGGATTTTTTAAAGTTAACATGCAGTAGGACAATCCCATGGAATTGAGCGAGGTGGCAATCGCGTGAGGCGTGGGTATCAGAAAGAAAATAGTTCGGAAGGGTCAATCAATCTCTGAAGGATCATTGACCCGGGTGGTGGTCCCCGCACGGCGCAAAATGAGAGCCGTTTTGAGTCCCTCGTTCTTGGGCTCATCAAAAAAGACTTTTAGGTCGTCTCCGCCCTCCGAGCTGGGCTTGAGCGTTCCCGCTTGTAGCGCGAGCCATGCATTTGAGAAGTCAGTAGATTTCGTTTCAGGGCTGCTCGCAGCCGCTGTCCCATTACTGTTAAATTCATAGAAAAAATACTGATCGCCGCCTCCGCCACCAATTCTATCCGTGTTTCTGCCAACAGAAATTCTGGGATAGTCCAACCCCATGGTCGGGATATCACCACCATCGGCATCGCGGCTCAGTACCTCGTTGAAATAGATCCCCTCAGGCAGATAGGTGCCCTGCGTAGCGGCTTTCCATCCGGTTTCGGTTACAGTGCCGTCTGCATCGACGTCATCGCCCCAATAAACCACACCAAAAAATCGAAGTTTCTTTTCGTCATCTTCATTTGAGGCGTCGTCTGAGTAGATAACGAGTCGAGCGTCTGCATTTTTAAGTATTG
>JAAAPI010000173.1 GCA_009908325.1 Verrucomicrobiota bacterium
GGAGGATGTCCACTTCGGTGGTGAAGAGGTCTTGCAGCATGCGGCGCGCGGCCGCGCTTTCGACTCCTTGCTCGCCGAGCAGGAAGCACAGGACGGTTTCGGCCCGGTAGGCGATCATGCGCACGGTATCGAGCAACCGTTTGCGCACCGGAGGCGGACCGGTGAAGCGGTCTTCTTCGGGAAGATCTTTCCAAAGAAGATGCCGGTCGGTCTCGCTCAATTGGGTTTTGATCGTGGCGAGCTTGCTTTCGAGCTGACCGATCTCTTCCAGAATCGTGCTCTTGGTCCGCTCCCATTTCAGATGCTTTTCGGGTGAGTCTTCCGAAGCCGGATGCAGGGTCAGTTCGGCAAAACGGGCCTGTCGGCGTGTGAGGGTCGATTTGAGGCGATTGCGCTCTTTGTTCAGTTCGCGCCAACTGGGGTTGACGACCTTTTCGGTGTCGTGAAGCGGCTCGTTGCCATATTCGTTAAGTAGATCAATGCCATAGTTTTGCGTCATATAGCGGAAGAACCTCTCTTGACACCATCGATTGAATAATCGGGGTGCCAGCCGTTCCGGCTCCAGCGCATAAGCGGTGCCGACAAGGCTGGTTTGTTCGCCCCCGGAACCGATTTTGCGGACTTCTTTGACCCACAGGACGTCCTCGCCACTGCCGATGCGGCCGCCTCTTTCGGCAAGCTTCATTTTGACTGTCTCACCATTGGACAGGGTGACGGTCTTTTCGTGGGACTCTTGACCGGCCCACTGTCCCTGGGGATGCTTGTGGTAGGTGATGCAGGCGATGCGGTGATCGTCCCACATCTTTTTGAAAAAGTGCCGCCAACGGGGCATACGGGTCGGGCTGTCGAGCTGGTTCCAGCGCGAACCGGAAGAGCATCGCCTGAAAGCCGATTCGCCCGAGCGGCTCGCCGCCATTTGGCGAACCGTCCTGGAGGCGATCAACCGGGAGGGACTCCTTGATGCCGTTCTCTTCGTCGATTTCCGCAACGAGTGGCCGGTCAGCGCATGGCCCCATTCTTCAATCCGGACGACCGTTTCTCCTGGGAAAGCCCGGAGTCGCTCGGCTGGATCCGCCGCACGATATCCGCGGTGCGGGCCGATTTACATAAAACCCCTAAGCCTCAGTGACTTAGGGGTTTAAAAATGGAGCGAGCGAAGAGGTTCGAACTCTCGACATCCACCTTGGCAAGGTGGTGCTCTACCAACTGAGCTACGCTCGCTTTCTCCTAAAACCCAGATACAAGCAAAATCAGGAATGGCATGTCAACGCGTTTTTTGAATTTTTTCCACAACTATACCCGCTTATCGATCAAGATTTAAATCGACCAACAGCTTTCTTCGCACCGTGTCCGGCAGCGGCACCAGATGATTGTTTTCCAATTCCGCAGCAACCTCATCTCCAAGTAATTCACCAATGACCGGCTTAAGGCGCTCCTGATCGCGCTCCTTGTAAACGATATAAAAGGATAGACGGATCGGATAATCTCCGAAGTGGACGTTCTCGCTGCTAGGGCCAAATGCCGGGGAAGTTTCATCCGGAGACACCATGAGGACCTTCAAGTTTTGACTGGTCGGCATCCTTGAAAGAATCCCAATTGAGGCCGCATCCGTATTCAGTAGGCTTTGAACTTCAGAAGCGTTGACCATGGCGACACCGGACCTCATGGACCCCCGTTTGAAAACCGAGAATTTAAACAGCTCCAGTGCAATACTGTCCTCCGCTGTACCCGAATACGGCTTGATATTCCGACTGCCCCAGCCCGAAAGTCCCAAGTCCCCCCAGGTATTGTAGTTAAATTCTTCTTCATTTCCGAAGATGCCCCCCAGCTGGGATAAGCTGATTTCGTTAATCGGGTTGTTCTCATTGACCACAACGACTGCCACGTCGTAACCAAAGGGGTAAACACTGAACTCCTGACGAGGGATTTCCTCACCCTCGGGAACCGCTATCACCGCTAAGTCAATTTCATTTGCCTTGAGTTGATCGAGAGCGGGCAAGCTGCCGATACCGTCGATATCGATTTCAATCTCACGGTCAGCGGAATACTCCTGAAGCGGCGGTTCTATGAAATCCGCCAGTAGATCCGAAGCCGCAAGACGTATCTCCTGAGCCTGAAGCGAGTTCATCAGGATTATGGGGAAAAGAAGAAATCTCAGGGAAAAATTCATGGTCGTAAGTCAAGTGGCTAAAAAGGAATCTGAAAACAGGGCCTTATCCCTGAATTAGCTCTGCCGATCCATTCGCGGGAGTCAACCTATAAGAAGCGGAGATTCCGGTGGACAGTCCATTAATGCGCTACATCCAACTCCGGCCACTGGATCAATTTCCGGTGTAGCGTCCGGCGACTAATTCCCATAAGCTTGGCCGCATGCGTCCGGTTGCCATTGGATTTAATCAGAGCGTTGCGGAGCAATCGCTTCTCATTCGCCTCTTTACTCAATGTGGGTCCGTTGCTGAAGCTGGGTGTATCGTCGTCCGCAGTGTCACCTGTCTCCAAATATTTCGAATCAAGATCGTGTTCGGTCACCTTGTTGCCACGCTTTAATACGACAGTGTTTTCGCAGAAGTTGCGCAACTCCCGGATGTTCCCTGGCCAGCGATAGGCTGTCAAGGCGCGTACCGCACCTTCGGTCAGCTCGATGGCCGGTAGTTCGTTCTCCTTAGCGAAATGCTGGATATAGTGGTTCAGCAAAATCGGCAGGTCCTCGGTCCGCTCCCGCAAGGGCGGGAGGTGGATTGTCACGACATTGAGCCGATAGAGCAAATCCTCGCGAAACTCGCCACTTTGCGCCATCTCCGCC
>JAAAPI010000358.1 GCA_009908325.1 Verrucomicrobiota bacterium
GGCGCCGTAGACCCGGAAGTTCTCTTCCCAGACGCGCCGGATCTCGACCCGCAGGCCGGCATCCCGCTGTGCGCGCGCCGAGGTCCGCGACGGGTCCCGGCGCCGGGCCGCATGGGCATGATACGTCGACGGAGCGATCGGCATCTGCCGGCAGATCGGCTCGACCCCGTGGACGTCCCGATGATCGTCAATGAACCCGATCATCGCTTCGGTCGGCGGTCGAGCTCCGCCACGGCAAAATACGCGCTGGCCTTGCGCAGGATCTCGTCGGCCTCGCGCAGCTCGCGGATCTCCCGCTCCAGCGCCTTCACGCGGTCCGCTGCCGCGTCGGTGGCCGCGTGCTCCGGTGACGCCGCGCGGTCCGCCCTGCGGACCCATTTGCGGAGTGCCTCCGCCGAACACCCAAACTTCTCCGCAATCGACGTCAAGGCTTCCCACTCAGAGGCGTAGCTGCCCCATGCTCCTTCACCATCCGTACCGCTCGATCACGCACTTCAGGCGAATACCTCGTCGAGGTCCCGGTCTTGCTCATGGCTCCATCCTCTCAAAAATTGGAGCCTCCGGCAAACCCGTAACGGTTCAAAAGATGGCACAAACGACGATGCCTGTCTATTGATACCATCTCAACCATGGACGATTTCCCAAACGCCTCTCCTTCGCGTCTCTTTGATTTTTTCTGGCCATGAGACCTTAGGGCGGTTGGAGGGCGGTTGGCGCGCATGGGTAACTCACCGCAAAGACCACCTCAAACAAGGTGTACCAGATCAACTCGGGGAACACTTTTTTTGCAATTTCAGGACCCGTCTGTCCAGTCAAATTTGCCGATGGGATTGAGGAGGAAGCGACAGTCATACTTCCTCCGCCTGATCGCCCGTTACTTTAAATTGGCCAACCTCCGGCAAGACTATCCTAAAAAAATCCAAGGTTTCCAGGCAAATCCTTTTAATAGAGAATTTTTTTGACCAAAACTCTGCTTTTGATCGATCTGCGTATTTGATGCATTGATCTTTTCTGGCAGTGTGAAAAAAATAGAGAGCCAAAGCCGGACCACAGCCCATTTTTTTGCCATGACCTTCTGGAGCTGGACACTGTCCAGCTTTTACTCAACCTCGAGCGCTCAACGCGATAATCGCCATCTTGTTGCACATTTTTCTTGCGTCAATCTCACTCGTTGACAGAAACTCAGGTGCGACCATTGATACTACGGCTACAGATGTCGCTTAGCAAAGTGCTTACATGGTCGCAGCGTCGGCGGCTCCTTTTCTGCTTCTCGGGGACGGCGGATGGTCATCCATTCTTAACGCGTAGCGCCAGGCGATGCCATCGGCTAAAGACCAACATCCCTAGTGTCGGTTAATCTCGAAGCAATTGAATCCGGTTTAAAAGGTGGTCCGCCCCCGGGTCCGGCATCACCTAACCGACCGCATCAACCCGAATACATGGCGTCGCAGCGATGAAACTCATTGTCCAAATCCCCTGCTTCAACGAAGCAGAAACGCTTGCCCAGACAGTCGCAGACATTCCGCGGGTCATACCGGGCCTTGATACCGTCGAGTTGCTCATCATTGATGACGGCTCCACCGATAATACCATTGATGTAGCCAGAGAGGTTGGCGTTGATCACATTGTGAGGCATAAAAGAAATCGCGGCCTTGCCCGGTCATTTCGGACCGGACTTGATGCCTGCCTCAGCCTTGGCGCGGATATCATCGTCAATACCGACGGTGACAATCAATACTGCGGTCAGGATATCCCGGAGCTGGTCCGGCCGATCCTTGAGGGCCGGGCGGACCTTGTGCTGGGGGATAGAAGAACAGACACCCTTGACCATTTTTCCCCGTTGAAAAAGAAACTCCAGCGTTTCGGTTCGTTCGCAGTTCGCCAGCTTTCCGATACCGAGGTGCCTGACGCCGTCTCGGGTTTCCGGGCTTTTTCGCGTGATGCCGCACTCCAACTTAATATTGTTTCGTCTTTCAGTTACACTATTGAAACGGTGATTCAGGCAGGAAAGAAGCATATGGCCATTGCGTGCGTACCCGTTCGTACCAATCCAAAAACCCGAGACTCCAGACTTTTCAAGAGTATCCCAAAATTTCTTGAGCGGTCGGCAACGACAATGATTCGCATGTATTCTATGTATCAACCGCTTCGATTTTTTGTTTATATGGGCGTTATTATGATGTTCATCGGACTGGTTCCGGTGATTCGTTTTCTCATCGAATTTTTCCTCTCCGATGGGGGGGGACATATCCAGTCATTGATCCTTGGCGGCGCACTCATTGTCATGGGCGTCGTGACTTTTCTGATTGGGCTGGTTTCCGATCTGATCAACTTCAATCGTCAGCTAATCGAGATAACGCTGGAGAAAGTTCGCCGGATCGAGCTCAACCAGATTAGAGAGCAAAAGGAAAACAAGAAAACACATGTCTGAGCTTACGCCTAAATCGGAGCCGGCCCAGAGGTTCGAGCTCTTCACGGGCGCTGCCCGACGGCGCCTCAGTCAGCGCGGTGGCACGGCGGCATGGCCTGGCGCCGCTGATCGTCAGCCGCCGCACGAAATACGCCGGCCGGCCCTACAACTCGGTCGTGTGGCGGCAATCGTGCCCGAGGCAAGAGCGTATCGGCATCGGACTTGAAAATTCGGCCTCCCGCAACGCCGGTGCGGTTCAGTCACATCGCGACGGGGAACGGTTCGTACGATCGGGGTTTCGCGGCGCGCCACGACCTGTAAAGTACAGGGCGTTAACCCTTGTCGCGTAGTTTTGGCCGCCATGCTGAAGTTCCTGAAATCGCCC
>JAAAPI010000333.1 GCA_009908325.1 Verrucomicrobiota bacterium
ATCACATCGCAAACGTCGTCGGTGTGTTGAGCGACGGTCTGCCATTGTTCCTGCTCGGATGTGGCGTCGCCGTCGTAGGCCTCGAAAGTGGTTGTTTGGTTTGAGTGGACGAGGGGGGTGGACTGGACTTTTGCCTTTGTGTCGCCGTTCCACCCGGTGGGCAGGGTGTTGTCGTTGCCCTCATCGTAGCCTCCCTGACTTGTATGGAGTAGATAGACCTGGCCGGGATAAACGTCGTTGGAGGAAACGGTTTGCCATTTGCGATCGAGCGGGTTCCAGCGGTATGCAGGGCCTTGCTTTTTAACGAAGTTGCGGAAGTCTCCGATGCTTACTGTGCATAGCTCGGAGGGTTGGGGCGCTTTTTCGGTTTCGGCGAAGTCGGCGTCCCCATTCGGCGTCCTGTTAAGCCAGTTGCGCCAGAAGACCTGCACATGACTGTCGTCGGCATCGCGAATAAAGCGGTCGATGTCAAGGTCGGCACCAGCGAGATCGGGGGTTGTATCGAATAGGTCAACGAGATCCTTGCGGCGTATGACATAGCGGAAATCCGGGCGATCCGCGTCGGGTGATGTAATGTTCTCAATGTGCTGGATGGCGGCATTACTAAGGTTATTCAAGCGCTCGCGCGCGGCATTAAGAGCATCGCTAGTGTAGGGCAGATGATCTTTGTCCTCCGGCAGGTCGAACCAGTAGATGCGGGCTTCGGCGAAGTGGTGCCGCCCATCGATAAGCCAGCGGTTGCAGCGCCCAAAGCGCTGGACGAGCGACGACCACGGCGCAAGTTCGGTGAAAAGCGTCTGGGCGGAGAGGTCCACTCCGGCCTCGATTACCTGCGTGCTGACGATCACTTTCGCGGCGCCGTCTTGCTTGATCTCATCGAGCACGCGCTGACGGTCTTTAGGCCTAAACTGGGAGTGCAGCAGCAAAATGTCGGGGTCGTTCTTGCGTAGCTTTTTAAGCTCTAAAAATAGTTTGCGGGCTCGTTTGACTGTATTGACTACCACCAGATTCATCCCTTTGCCGGAGCGGTTTTGATCGATAAATTTCGCAACCGCTTTTAGGTGTTCCGCGCCAGAGTCGGTGGTGGATTTATCCGTGAGTTTGCTAGCTGTGCGAAGAGCCTTAACGCGACCGGTGCTCTGTATTTCGGCGGTTGTTAACTGGAGGGGCTCAGACGTCAGCAATTCATCCGGCATGTCGACAGTCTTGAGCCAGTCTGGACGGATGGTTGCGCTCATCCACCAACTGTAGCACCCTTCGCTACCAAGTTCTGCGCAGGCATTGTGAAAACCCTCGAGCTGCGTAGTTGCGGCAAGCCCCGGGCCCATCAACTGCACCTCGTCCATGACCCAGAGGGCGTCGTTGTTAAGCAGCGCGAAGTGCATGGGCCAGCGGTAGCGGGACATGCCGTAGCCGCGGTTGAGGGCGCGGGAGAGAAGCATGTCCTGCGTACCGATGAGGATGGCGGGTTCTTCGGGGTAGAGATCCCAGTCTTTGGTCTCGGGGGAAAGATCTTCGCCGCCCATGAGGACCACGATGCGAGGTTCGAAAGCGATCGCCTCCGCTTCGAAGAGCTTTTGAACCCAATCGCGGGTTTCAGCCTCTGTCTGCTCGACGAGTGTTCTCATCGGCAGGCAGTAGACGAGCCGACGGGGCCATTTCTTGTGTTTAGCTTTGTCTGGGTGGCCGAGTCGATTCCAGAGCCATGCGTTGACGACGCCCGCTGTCTTGCCGAGGCCGGTCGGGATGTCGATGAGACGGGATCGGCATTCCGAATCTTCGGCAAGGCGACGTTGCCAGTCGTAGTGCTTGTTGCCGGTGGCGATTTTGAAAAAATCAGAAAAGTTCATGGGTCTTAATGCGTTTATCCGGAAAACAAACGAGAGTATTTCTAATTCACGGAAAATTGACGAGCTAAAGGTGGCATCTTCTAAGCTGGGGGACTCACGGGTTGAACGCCCTTTTGGCGGAGTTGGCCTTCCGTGCGTCGTAACAGCTGTTTCCATTCGCGTTGGCTCATTTCCCCGGCAAAGCGCCGCATCCATGGGGCTGTTAAATAGGGCGAGAAATATTCGGCCCGGAAAGTGCGCGGCGCGTGGCGGTCATGGTCCCAGGCCGAAAGATAGGTGGGCCCCGGGAGGAAGACGTCGTGATAATAGGGTTGGTCCGGTTCGTAAGTCTCCTCAAGGGGCTCGTCCGGTTCGACATGGAATAGCTGGATCGGGCTGATTCGGCGGATGCTGTTATCGCCCCAGCGGTCGTAGGTTCCGTAGAGAACTTCATTTCGGTGGATGGCTTCGATGAGCATGGATTCGTGTCCCTCCGAACTCTTCAGGATGGGGCGACGGGATTGGTAGTGCCAGGGGTTGTTCGCGTGGCGATCATGATCCCCGGGGAAGTCGGATTGATCGGCCCGATGGTAAAGCCCCTCCTGTGGTTTGAGCTCTGGTTCAAAGTTGAGGTTGGTTTGACTTTGTCCGGGAAGTTTGGGCGGAAGTCCCAGCGGGAGCCCGACGATGGCGACAAGACGGGCGAGGAAACCTCTGCGCGCTAAATGCCCGTTGGAATACAATTGCACCATGACGGTCTTGCTTCTGTCTTCGCTTGGCTTAAAAGCAAGCAAAAAAATAAAATGGTCATAAAAAATATTTGTATTGTTTCATTCTTGTCAATTGGGTGAGCATCTGTTTACTGGTCATAGAAATTATGCGTATGGATACCTCAATTGCAGGATGGAGTGAGCGGCAGCGATTGCTCTTTGTGGAGCGTTTGCTTTTTTG
>JAAAPI010000383.1 GCA_009908325.1 Verrucomicrobiota bacterium
GCGATGATCATTCAGAATATTATTAAGCGCAGGCCCGATTTTGCGAATTGCGTCAGAATGATTATCATCTTTCTGCCATGCGCGCCCTGATATCGGTGCTTGTAATTTTACGGGAGCTTTGGGTCCATCATGAAATGGAATTGGCAAGCCAACTCTCCGTGCGGCTTCATTCTGAAGACCATATCGGTCAGATGGAACCTTTGGATAAAGGCGGCGTCCATCAATCGAAAATGGGCTGAACATGACATGAATGTGGTCCATCTTTTGATTCAGATGTCGAAATGCGAAATACCAAAGTTGGTGAAGCGGTGCGCCAAGCCGATCCAGAATAAAGGAAAGCGCCCTTTTCCATTTCTTTTTCGTGAGCCGCTGATTTGGTGCCAGCGAAACAGTTGCGTGCAACAACTCCGGGCTTTCGCCTGTCGCGTAGCGTGCGTGGTGGTCCCTTAATTTCTGCAGGACATCCCTGGGCCGGTCGATCAAGACGCTGGCACTGATAAGCTGGCCACCGCGCATCGGATATCTCACAACGCTCCGCGTGAGGGGAACCGGCCGGAGGTCAATCCGCATCCCGAGCCTCCAGCGCCAGCACCGCACGCTCGATCCGTCGCGCCGCGCGGAGAATCCGCTTGCGTATCTCGTTGTCATCTACTTGATGCACCGCGTCGTTCAGCATGGTGATCACGTCGTGCCGCAGCCCAGCGTTGCCATCGCCGCAGTCTCGACCGAACCGGCCGAGCGCCGCGTCGCGCAAAAAGGGCTCGTTCTTCTTGTACCCGCGCCGGGCAACCCGGCGTTGAAGCGCCGCGAAGTCGTCTGGTGTAAATCGTACTGCGACTGTCTTTTTCGTCATGATATACCCGCATCGTTGGGATATCATGTAGGACATCTGCCCTGTCCGAAGAAAGCAGTTGTCCACAATTATCGTACTGCAGTCGTCGTTTTCTGCATTTGTAACATTTGCCCTTTTAGTTCGTGCAGGACTTACCCGGGATAAATTGCCGGAAAAGCCTGTATCGTGCGCAGGCTATGAATTGCAGAACTTGTTATGATGTTCATATTTACGACTTTTATGCCCAGCAAATCCAGTCACCGAAAAACACGCGAAACGGGCCGATCTGACCTTTGAAACGGCCACCAACCGGGCAGTCACGAATTGCCACACCTGCGCGAACCTGCGATGCTGCGCCGCGAATGGGTCGGAAAGGCCAGAGCAACGAAGGGGGCGGCGCGTGACCGAGTTGAATTTCAAGGGCAAGGAGTTCGTCTGGAACCATCATCTGACTGTCCCCTTCCGACCTCTCGAACCTCACCCGGAGAAGGGGATCGGCGAGCCGGCGCTGGACGGCAACCTGGTTATTCACGGCGACAACCTGCACGCGCTCAAGGCCCTTCTGCCCACCTATGCCGGCAAGGTGGACTGCGTCTTCATCGACCCGCCCTACAACACCGGCAATGAGGGGTGGTGCTACAACGACAACGTCAACGCCCCCATGATCCGGGAGTGGCTGGAGGCGAACCCGATAGGGATCGAGGACGGCCTGCGCCACGACAAGTGGTGCGCGATGATGTGGCCTCGGTTGCGGCTGTTGCACGAGTTACTGGCGGATAACGGAAGCCTCTGGATTACCCTCGATGACCACGAGGCCCAGCGCGCAAAACTAATGCTCGATGAGATATTCGGCGAAGAAGGCTTTGACGCGAATATTATCTGGCAAAAGAAATATACAGTTTCCGCAGACCATACGGGCATTGCGCCTATGCACGATCATCTCTTGGTCTATTCAAAGTGTGATTGGGTTCGGAATAAACTCAAAAGAAGCGCTACGAAAGATGCGGCTTATCGGTTTGAGGACGAGAATGGAGTTTTTCGTGTAAGCGATTATACATGTAACAAAAACTCAGACGAAAGGCCCAACTTGTATTACCCTATCACGAATCCAAACACAGGAGAGGAATGCTGGCCAAGCAAGACGCGAGTTTGGGGTTATGGACCTGAGGCTCATGCTGAAAATGAGAGGAATGGGTTAGTTTGGTGGGGCGCTGACGGGAAAGCAAAAACGCCTAGCTTCAAACGATATCGCCATTTGTTAAAGGATGGTGGAAAGATCGTTCCTGGTACAATTTGGGACTGGGAATTTGCAGGACACACAGACACCGCTCGAAAAGAACTTTTTCAAGTTCTACCCGACCTTGACCCTCGCGACGCATCAATAACGCCAAAGCCAACAAGCCTAATAAATCGCGTTTTGGAGGTTGCTACGCATCAAAATTCCTTGGTGCTCGACAGTTTTGCAGGATCTGCCTCTACAGCTCACGCTGTACTAGAGGCAAACAGGCGTGATGGCGGAAATCGCCGATTCATTTTGACAGAAATGGAGAACTATGCAGATCGGCTCACCGCAGAGCGGGTCCGCCGCGTGATCAACGGCTATGCCTTCACTGGCACGCAGCGCACTGAACTTCTTCGCGCGAAGCTGTCATGGTCCAAGCTTACAAAGGCGGAAAACCTGACAGAACAGGTCGAGAAGATCGAAAATCTCCACCGCCACGAATATGACGCGATCAAGAAGGCGGTGAAGGACGGGGAACTCATCGTCACGGGCGAAAAACGCGTCGAGGAGCGTGCGGAGGGCCTTGGCGGCACCTTCACATACTGCACCCTTGGCCCGCCAATCGAACTGGACAAGATCCTCACGGGGGAGGCCCTGCCGGAATGGGAGGCTCTCGGCGCCGTCCTGTTCCATGCCGCCACCCTGAAGCCGTT
>JAAAPI010000272.1 GCA_009908325.1 Verrucomicrobiota bacterium
AACAGCCGGGATTCGAATACCGAAACGGAGACATCTGCGGCAAACCGGGGTCGAGATAGTAGCGGCGGCACTCAGGGCAGAACGGGTAATGGTAGCGGTGATTTTGGAACGAATCTACCGAGTGGGTTGTGATGACGCGTTAGTGCGTTGGGCAGGAGGCGGAAGCGCTTAACGAATACAGGGTGAATTACGGATTATGAAAAGATATTGGAGGCCATTTGGAAGAGGAATTGAGTCGTCTGTGCTCGGTTGGCGCAGGCAAGCGTGCACGCTACTGTTTTTTGGATGCATCGGCTTTATGCAGGCGGCTCCACTTCGGGTGATCGACGAGTCAGCGATTCCCTTTATGTCCTTTCTATCCAAGGCCGATTTTGATCAACGCTACCCGGGCGCGCTCATTGAAACGTCTTCTGAACTCGATAGTGGTTGGTATGTGATCTACGAGCACGAGTCGTTGAACTACTATTTTGGACCAATTCTTTTGGAATCAATCGGGCAGGACTACTTGGAACAACTTACCGAGACAGTGGAAGCTGCTGTGGCTGAAAGACCTTCGATTCAGGATTACCGGTTGGAACTGAGCTACGGGCCAAGTGAGTCTCGAAATGCTGAATCGGCAGAGGATAATTCAACCCCGGATGCAGCGACAAGGCCAACACCTGCGCCATCTCCACCCGAGCCGCAGCCGAGTTTCTGGGGCTTCATCAAACGCCTGTTCGGGTTTGGCTGAATTCCGGGTTTGGTAATCAGTCCCAGCTGTAAATCATCCGGGAATAGTAGCTGGTATCCAGCTTTTCTTCGGCAGAGGTTTCGCTGAGGTATTCATTCCGGATGCCGAAGCGCAACTTCCAGTTTTCGCTGCTGCCGACAGGCACTTCAACTCCGGAGTCGTGGACAACGCGGTAGTTGCCGAAGTCGTCAATCGCGGGCACGTAGGTCAATTCGTTCTGCATCTTGAAAATTTCATTGTAGCGATAGGTGTGCGCCAGGCCGAAATCGAGCGTCGCACTGGACTCATCCTCTGCGTTGTCGGTGAATGAGGTAAACCGGTAACCGAGACCGGAGCGTGCGATGAGCGATTGGTGGTCTTTATTAATTAAGCGATACGAGAGACCACCAGCGTTGGTTGAACGCAGACTGATGTTGTCGATTCGGTCGGCTTCGAGTTCGGTGCGAACATACCAACCAAAAATCGGGCTGAAGAAGGATTCGTAGGAGGCACCGCCAGCGATTCGGTCTTCGGTTTTGTTGTCGTCTTCCTCGGCTTGTTCGTAGTTGAAAAACAAAGCCAGCGTATCGTTGGGGCCCTTGAGCTCGGCGCGAAGATTGCTGCCAAAAGCAAAACGCTCGGTGTTGCCGTCACGACCGTTCAGATCGACACTGGCTTGGTAGCGCCATGCACGGCGGTTGCGCACGACCTCGGGATCTTCGCTGTCCGGAGACCAAGCGGTGGTTACTTTTGCGGTGTCGGTTTCGAGCACGCCATCTTCAGATCGAATGCGTAAGGTATTCTGACCGTCGCTGGAGATGGGCCCGGCCATGACGGTGCCACTGGCAAGCCGGACAACGCGCGGCTCATCCGACTCGAAGCTGGCTACCTGATCCTGCTTAATCTTAAGCGTGCCCGCATAGCTGGTGTCCAGGTGAATGACGCCCTTATCGATCAGGGTGATCGTGCCAGTCAGCTCAGCACCATCGACGGTGCGGACCCGGTCGGCGAAAGCGGCCGAGTAGGCGAACAAAGGAAGAAGAAGGATAGGGAGATATTTTTTCATAAAAAACCGGGCTCCGTTTGTGCAAAACGGAACCCGCAAGCGATTGCAAGTCTTAGAATCGGGAATTTATTCTGACTTAATCAGGATTTCCTTGGCGGAGAGCCCCTGTTTAATCATGGGGAGGACGTGCTCAGTGTAAGGAACGACGACTTCCAGGACGTAGGGGCCATCGTGGGCAATCATCGCCTCAATAGCGGGGCGCAGATCTTCCCGCTTGATCACGCGCTGTCCGGCGACGCCGAAGCCTTCCGCGATCTTAATGAAGTCCGGATAGAGTGCATCAGCATTGTCAGGTCCGCCGATATCATCTTTATCGCAGAGAATGGTTTGGCCACGCACACTTTCATACATGAGATCTTCCCACTGCACGACCATGCCGAGGTGCTGGTTGTTCAGAATGATCGTTTTCGCATTGATCTTTTCAATTTTCGCAGTGGCCAGCTCCTGGACATTCATGAGGAAGCAGCCGTCGCCATCGATGTTAACAACGAGCTTGTCCGGGAAGGCGACCTTGGCGCCCAGCGCGGCAGGCAGTCCGAACCCCATGGTGCCGAGACCGAGCGAGCTAATGTAGGTGCGCGGTTCGCGGAACTTAAAGAATTGGGCGGCCCACATCTGGTGCTGACCAACGCCGGTAGTGATGATGGCATCGCCCTTGGTTACTTCATAAAGCGTCTCAATAGCTTCCTGCTGAGTGATGTGACCGGTATTGTCGTAGGTGAATGGGTATTCTTTTTTCCAGCCCTCGATGATGTCGTTCCATTTGGCGATATCCGGTTTCTGGAAACCGCTTTTCGATGCCAACTGGATGAGGCGCTCCAAGGCATACTTGACATCCGAGTGGATCGGGTAGTCGACGCGTTTGTTTTTATTGTGTTCGGAAGCGTCGATGTCGATGTGGACGATTGTGGCATCGGGGGCAAATTTCTCAATTTTGCCGGTTATCCGGTCATCGAAACGCGCACCCGCGCAGATGAGCAAGTCGCTGTCGCAGACCGCCCAATTGCCCGCAACCGTGCCATGCATACCAAACCAGTAGAGCGATTGAGGGTGTTCCGCATCAAAGGCACCGATTCCCATGAGGGTCGACGCAACGGGTAGGCCGGTGATCTCAGCGAATTCGCGAAGTTCGCGGTGGGCTTCGGCAGAAATGATGCCGCCACCGATGTAGAGCACCGGGCGCTCGGACGAACCGATCAAATCGAGCACTTTTAGCAAAGCTTCGTCGTCGGCCTTTGGTTTGGTGGAAAGCACCTGATAGCCGGGCAGGTCGAGTTCGGCGGGGAAGGTGGGCTTAAAGATCGCCTGTTGAACGTCTTTCGGAATGTCGATCACGACCGGACCCGGGCGTCCGGTTTGGGCGATGTGAAAAGCCTCTTTGACGACACGCGGCAAATCTTCCTTATCGAGAACGAGAAAGCTGTGCTTCACGATCGGCAACGTCATGCCGAAAAAATCGGTCTCCTGAAAGGCTGTCTTCCCGATGAACTGTTGGTAAACCTGGCCCGTGATGGCGACCAACGGGATGCTGTCCATGAAGGCATCCGCGATGCAGGTGACGAGATTGGTTGCACCGGGCCCTGAGGTGGCCATGCAGACACTGGCTTTGCCGGTGGCACGGGCGTGCCCATGGGCCATGAAGCCGCCACCCTGCTCGAACCGGGGAAGGATGGTGCGAATCTTTTGGCTTTTCGTCAGTGCCTGGTGCAGCTCCATCGAGGCACCGCCGGGGTAGGCATACACCACATCCACACCCTCGCGCTCGAGTGAGGCGACAAGGACATCGGCACCCTTCATTTCGGGGCCTATTTCGTCCTGTTTGGGGAAGTCGATAGCTGTATCGGATTTCATTTTGTGTGTGGTGTTGGTGTGTTTTTTGACTAGCCGAAGCAAATGGTTCCGGCGGGAAGAGTGGGAACTAGACAGCAAAATTGCTTTGGATCAAGCATAGATGGCGGCTAAAGCCTTAAAATAGATGACTGCATTTTTGGGCGAACTGGAGCGGCGTCAAAACAGTCGTCCCCCGCATGGTTGTCTCAAAGAGGTGGCCGAAGTCTTTTTTATCGCCCGTGATGAGATAGTCGCATTGACTGGCAATCGCTGTGGCAAGGATCGGGCGGTCTTTCGGTGCTATTTCGACTCCAGTTATCGGCTGGTCGAGGCTCGTTAAAAACTCCACAAGCGGACTCGTCCGAGTGAAACCCAACTCCCACTCACTCCGCTTCGCCCGAATATTTCTAATTGCTTCCTCGCGCGCGTAGTCTGAACTGAGTAGCTTGTGCTTTTGGGCTGCCGCCAGGATGAGTTTGTGAATATTGCTCGCTTCATTTGCGGCGGAGAAAAGCACATTGGCGTCGAGAAAGCATTTCATACGGAGTGCGGGCGGGTAAGAAGGCTTGGACTGGCGAGTGTGCTTCCGGTGCCTCGGTCTCAGCTTTTGCCGGCTTTGGCCAATGCTGCGCCGATCGCTTCATCGTCTTTCGTAAATTCCGCGATGCGCTCTTCTGTGTAGAACTCAATCGGCATGCTAACGCAAGGGCGGAGCAAAAGCCCTTCGGCAGTCTCTTCCACCATGAGTTCATCGTTCTGTTCAAGGCTGTAGCGCTTCCTCAACTTAGCCGGAAGTGTCAGAACGCCACGTTGGCCGATTATGATTTTTTCAGACATAACGTCCGAGTATCTGAAATACTGAAATTCTGTCAAGCTTTTTGACCCTAAAGCATTTCTTTGACCAGCTTTTGAAGGAAGTCGCGGCCGCTGGCCTCGTCGGTAAAGGCACCGTCAAGTTGGGCCTGGTAGGCGCGGTCGAGAATTTTGCCGAAATGGGGGCCGGGTTTAATGCCGAGCTCGACGAGGTGGCGCCCGAGCAGGATGGGTTTGGGTGCATTGTCCTGGATGGTCAACGCGGCGGTCCGGTCGAGAAGCCACGGGCCCTCGGGGAAGTCGACATTCGGGATGGGCGGGGGCGCTGCGGGTGGGGCAAATTCGCCAGCGACAGGTTTAGGTCCGGGGGAGATTTTTGATCCCGGAGGTGACTCGGACCGGGCAAATGCGGAGATTTGCGATCCCGGGGCTGACTCGGACGGGGCAAATTCGTCATCGACAGGCCCAGTCCGGGGGGAGACTTGAGATCCCGGGGGCAGGCCGAGGGGTGGGCGGCCGTTTTTGTCGGCATGGGCGACGCGGACGAGGCGGTCGATTCGTTTGACCCGGGCAGCGAGGCGCCGGATTGCGGAGTCGCCCGCGCCATCGCGGTAGAGTGCGAGGGGGCGCATGTGCTGCTCGACGAGCGGGAGGACCTGCTCGAAGATTTTCTTCTGTCGGGTGAGCCGCTCAAGGAAGCGTTTGGCCACGGGGACACCGAAGATGTCGTGCCGGGGACTGCGGATGCGACCATCCCCATCGGTGTAAGTGGTCTCGGGTTTGCCCATGTCATGGCAAAGCACGGCGAGACCGACGACGAGGTCTTCCCATTCGTCGTCAATTCGGTGGGCGGCAAAGGCATCTAGGCAGTGGCAGGTGTGCACCCAGACGTCGCCTTCGGGGTGCCACTTAGGCTCCTGCTCGCAGCCGTCGAGTGCCTCGAGTTCGGGAAAGTGGGTTAGCCAACCGCAGTCTTTTAAAAAGCGCAGGCCGCGACCGATGCGGTGGCCTTTGAGGAGGAGTTTTTTCCACTCTTCCCAGAGTCGCTCCATGGGCAGGTGTTCCGGGGTGAGGGCGCGGCAAAGATGGACGGTTTCCGGGGCGGCCTCGAGGTCGAACCGAGCGATAAACTGCATACCGCGCAATACGCGGAGTGGGTCTTCGGAGAAGGCGGCAGAGACATGGCGGAGGCGGCGGGCTTTCAAGTCGGCCACGCCGTTAAAAGGGTCGATCCGGTCGCCGGTCAGGGGGTCGCAGCTGATGGCGTTAATGGTGAAATCACGGCGCGCAGCGGCCTCGCGCTGTGACATGGTGGGATCGCCCTCGACTTTAAAGTCTGTGTGTTTGGGGCCGATCCGTGATTCACGGCGGGGCAGGGCGATGTCGATATCGAGACCTTTCAGGATAAACACGCCAAAGGCGCGCCCCACGGTGTCGAGGCGGAAGTGCGGTTTGAGGGCGGCTTCGACGGCAGCTGCTTCGAGCCCGTAAACCTCCATGTCGATATCTTTGGCAGGTATGCCGAGCAGCCCGTCGCGCACGCAACCGCCCACGAGGAGCGCACGCCCACCGGCGTCCCGAAGAATTTCGGCGACTCGTCGGGCGGCTTCCCGTTGGGTGGGGTCGATGCTTTCCAGGATCGTCATGCCTACCAGCGGATCGTCGGGTCGCCCCAGTCGAGCTTGTCGCGGACGATGGCGAAGTGGGAGTGATCCGGGTTTTGCATGAGACGGAAACTGCGGTCGGCCACGGTGATGTGCATGGGGAAATTGTCGTTGTTTTTGAATTGGACGCGCCCGTCGATGATGATGCGCGGGCAGGGACCCGGTGTCTGATGATTGACAGTGATTTCCGAGCTGCTGTCAAAGATCACAGAGCGATTTCCCAGCGTGTGGGGGCAAATCGGGGTCATGGCAATGGCGCTGACCCTTGGGCCGATAATCGGGCCGCCGGCGGACAGATTGTAAGCGGTCGAACCGGTCGGTGTGGAAAAAATAAGACCGTCGCAGTGGTATTCAGAAACAGGGTTTCCGTTGGCGGCGACTTGCAGGCGAATCAGGCCGCTGCCATCGGTTTCTTTGAGTACCACATCGTTCAGGCCGTAGCTTGATTCGCGGTTTTGCGTGGTGCAACGCAGGACCGAGCGCTCCGAAATCGCGTAGTGTCCCTGAATTAAGCGGGGCAGATCGCGCCCCGCTTCCTCCTGGGTGAATGTCGCGAGAAAGCCCAGCTTACCCAGATTGACACCGAGCACGGCAGCACCGGACTCGATCGCCGCTTCGAGCACCCCAAGCAGTGTGCCATCCCCGCCGATGGCGCAGCACAGATTCTGGCCATCCAGTGCGCTGGGGGGCAGGGGGTAATCGGTCGTCACACGAGTCTGCGCTCCTTCGCACTCGGCGATGCCAGCAAGGTAGCGCGCAGCTTCGAGTGCTCCCGGTTTTGTCGTATTGACCGCAAAAGTGATGGTATTGATCGGTTGCATTTTATTTAGTCTGCCAAGCGCAGAGTCTCGGCTAATATAACGAGTTGTTCGGAAGTTTCCGGCAGCGGATGCACCTCGCCGCGAAGGTAAACCTTTTGGTTGAGGTAGGGGTCGAGGTCGGGCAGGTAGATTCGGGAAAGATCGACAAAGGCAATGAGCCGGCCTTCGGGCGATCTGAGCCGAATCGGGTAGCCGGGACCGTCGACTTCGATCTGCCGAACGAGATTCCCGGTGAGTAGCCGGGGTGTTTTGGACGGGCCCGGTTCCTGGGTGGCCTCGCGGGCTTGGGTTTGTTCCGGCGTGACCATGATGGAGGGGGCGGGATTCGGGATGCGGGATGGGGGATTTGAGATGCGGGATGCGGGATCCGGGATGCGGGATGGGGGGTCATTTTCACCCTGCGCAGCGGGTTCACTCCGGGTAGCGGGGGCCGGTTGCCAGACGACGTTTTCCGGGGGGAGATCCTCGGGGTCGAGCTGGCTGATGGGCGCGTCGGGGTTGATCGGGCGCCGAGGGGCGGGGATCGTCAGCGGTTCGACGGTAGGCGGTTGATTTGGGCTGGCAGAATCGGTGCGCAGCGAGCCCTGGTCCTCCGAACCGGACGGGGCAAGTGCGGAGACTTGCGATCCCGGGGCGGACTCCGACGGGGCAAGTGCGCCTTCGACCGGCTCGGGCCTTGGGGAGACTTGCGATTCCGGCGCGGCGGACTTAGCGAAATCAATGGCGACGGTTTCGGTGTCTTTATCGCTGAAGTAGAGATTGTAGAAACGGACGGTTGCCCAATTATTCTGCTCGCGGACGACTTCGTAGCGGTCGCCGTCTTCGACTTGGGTGATTTGGGCAGACTGGGCGGTGGGCAGGTAATGGACGGGTGTGCCGGGCATGATGGTCATGCTCTTATCCAGAGTCGCTACCGGCACGTAGCCCTCAAAAGGGGTGGGCAGGGCGAGTTGGCGCCAGCCCTGGTCCGCGTTTTGATCGGCGGGCGCGGCATCGAGGATGACTTTGTCGGT
The DNA here is from genome assembly GCA_009908325.1 of Verrucomicrobiota bacterium. Classification (GTDB taxonomy): domain Bacteria; phylum Verrucomicrobiota; class Verrucomicrobiia; order Opitutales; family Coraliomargaritaceae; genus Thalassobacterium. The sequence continues at coordinate 7,917 of JAAAPI010000272.1, forward strand.
CGCGGTGATTTTCGCGATGACGGGTGCATCGTTTTCGGGCGCTAACCGCAGATGAATCTCACGGGCTCCCTGGAGAAGTGCAGGGAACATCAAGCATGTGATAAAAAGGTGGATGCGTTTTCGATTCATGGGAAGGTCCTGGTATCACCGATTCAGCACGTGCCACACAGGTAGGCATAAATATTGAGTGGGAGTTTTAGAGCTGCGATCCCGGGAACGCAAGTCTCCTGACTTGCTGCGGATGCCACTGAGCAGCTGCGGAGAGCTGCGATCCCGGGGCACGTTTAGCCAAAGAGGCGCTCAATGTCTTTTTTACCAAGTATCTTGATTCCGCCACGGGGAATATTTTTGAGGATGATTCCGCCGATCTGCACGCGGACGAGTTTTTTCACGAAATAGCGGTTGGCCTCGAAGAGTCGCCGGACTTCGCGCTTTTTGCCATGATGCAGGTGCACTTCGAGTCGGCGCTGGTGGCCGTCGCCGACCGCCGGGGCGGGGATAACTTTTTCGGCTTTGAGGAAGTCGCCCTCATACTCGATGCCATCGAGCAGCTTGGGGATATCCTCTTTATTGAAATCGCGGTGCAGGACGACCCGGTAGCGCTTGACCACCTGGGTGCTCGGGTGAGTCAGGCGGTGGGCTAAATCGCCATCGTTGGTGATGACAAGCAGACCCTCGCTGTCCTTATCGAGACGGCCTGCGCAAAAGAGTCGCTGCCGCTGCAAGTCCGGCGGGAGTAGCTCGAAGACAGTGCGCTCCGCGTGGGGGTCCGCATTGGTGCAGAGCACGCCCTTGGGCTTGTTCATGATGAGGGTAACTGATCGCACCTCCTTGCTTAAGATCGGCTTGTTGTTGACGAATATGGCTGCGTCCGGCGTCGCCTTATCGCCGAGTTGAGCAACCTTGCCATTGACGCGGACATTGCCTTCCTCGATGGCGCGCTCCGCCTCGCGGCGCGAACATAGCCCGGAATTGGCGATGATCTTTTGGATGCGTTCGACGGCTTGGTTGTTCATAGAGCGTTACTAGAGCGCTGTTAAGGACCGGCTGTCAATGTTGCAGAGAGGTGACATTCATGCTTGCGCCGGGCTCTCTATTTATCCGAAACTCCGGCAACATGAGCGAAGACAAAGAGAAAAGAATTGCCCTGGTAACTGGTGCGGGACGCGGCATCGGGAAAAGTGTCGCCGAGCTATTGGCCAGCCGGAGTCACCATGTGATTTGCCTGAGTCGTTCCGAAGGCTCTTGTGGCGCAGTCGCGGACGGCATCGTGGCGAATGGAGGCTCGGCCGAGTCGATTGCGCTCGATGTGGCCGACAAAGCGGCCGTTAAAGAGGCCTGCGAGCAGCTCCTCGGAAAACACGGCACGATTGATATTCTGGTTAACAACGCGGGAATTACGCGCGATGGTTTGCTTTTCCGCATGAGTGACGACGACTGGGATGACGTGCTCGCCACAAATTTGAGCAGTTGCTTCAGTTTTGTGAAACACTTGGCACGCCCGATGACGCGTAAGCGCTGGGGGCGGATTATCAATATGGCGTCTGTGATTGGTCTGACGGGGAATGCTGGACAAGCCAACTATGCGGCTGCCAAAGCCGGTATGGTCGGGCTGACCAAGAGCCTTGCCAAGGAGTTTGCCGCCCGGAACGTCACCGTTAACGCGGTCGCTCCCGGCTTTATTGCCACGGATATGACCGCGGAGTTGAACGAGAAGCAGCAGGAAGCTATCGTTGGGATGATCCCTTTGAAACGCATGGGCACGGCCGCCGATATAGCGGCAACCACCGCATTTTTGGCCTCCGAAGAAGCTGGCTATATCACCGGACAAGTTTTTACAGTTGACGGTGGTATGGTGATGTGATCCTTCATTTTCTTTAAAAAATTTTTCCAAATAAAAACCTAGTAAATCATGTCAGACCAAACAATCGAACAACGCGTAAAGACAATCATCGTCGATCAACTCAATGTGAATGAGGAACAGGTCACGCCCGAAGCTTCCTTTTTGGATGATCTCGGTGCCGACTCTCTGGACACGGTCGAGCTTATTATGGCTTTTGAAGAGGAGTTCAGCGATGAAATTGACGGTGAAATTCCTGAGTCCGACGCCGAAAAACTCCAAACCGTTGGCGATGTTATCAAATACATCACCGAAAAAGCAGGATAGGAAAATTCTACTTTCAAACTTACCATTAAGCCGCTTTACTGCGGCTTAATTTTTATATAGCTACCATGAGCGAAGTAAGACAAACGAATCGTGTCGTCATAACCGGAATCGGCACCGTGACGAGTTACGGGGATGGGGTGGACACCTTTTGGAAAAATATCGTGGCGGGTCAAAGCGGGATCGCCAAGGTGCAGTCGTTCGATGTGTCTGATTACCCCTCGAAGATCGGGGCGGAAGCGCTTCACTTCGATGCCGGGCAATACATGGATCCCAAGGAAGCCCGGCGTAACGACCGCTATACACAGTTTGCGGTGGCTGCCTCGCGGATGGCGCTTAAGGATGCCGCGCTCGACCCGGCAACGCTGGATGCGGATCGGTTTGGTGTTTTAATCGGCTCTGGTATCGGTGGGATGATCACCATTCAGACTCAAAGCCGCCGTCTTTATGATGGAGGCCCCCGCAAGGTTTCACCGTTCATGATACCCTCGCTTATCGCCAATATCGCCAGCGGCGTCGTCGCCATCGAAGTCGGCGCACGCGGCCCGAACTATGGCATCGTCAGTGCCTGCGCCTCCGGTACGCACAGTATAGGCGAGGCTTACCAAAAAATTCGGGATGGAGACGCTGACACAATTTTAGCCGGTGGTAGCGAAGCCGCGATCACCGAGCTGGGCTACGCAGGGTTTTGCTCAATGAAGGCCATGAGCACCAGTTATAATGATACACCAGAAACGGCGAGCCGCCCCTTTGATAAAGGACGCGATGGTTTCATCATGGGTGAGGGTGCGGGCGTTCTCGTTATGGAAACGCTGGAAAATGCTCAGGCGCGTGGTGCCACCATCTACTGCGAAATCGCTGGCTACAGCGCCACCTGTGATGCCTTTCACATAACCTCGCCGGACCCGGAAGGCAAAGCTCTGGGGGAAGCGATGAAGAACGTCATCAAAGAAGCCGGTATAACGGCCAACGACGTCAGCTACATCAATGCACACGGGACCTCGACACCCTATAACGATAAATTTGAAACCAGTGCGATCAAAAAAGCCTTGGGCGAAGCCGCCCACAATCTTGCCGTCTCCTCGACCAAGGGGATGACCGGGCACCTCCTCGGCGCAGCTGGAGGCATCGAATCAGCGGTCTGCGCCCTGGCGATCCGTGATGGAAAGATACCGCCCACGATCAACTACGACGAACCGGATCCCGATTGCGATCTGGATTACGTGCCCAATAAGGCGCGCCCGTCTGATGTTGAAGTTGCCATTTGCAACAATCTCGGGTTCGGTGGGCATAACGCGACCCTCCTGTTTAAAAAATTGAAGTAGGGCTACCTCATGGCAGATCAACCAGAAAACAAAAGCACCGAAGACTCCAAGGAAAAGCTCGATTTAAACGAACTCTCCGGTTTGGACTTTGGCCCCAACTGGGCTGCCGACCGGGAAAAATCAAGTAACCGAAAGAACACGGGTTCGTCAGCAAGAGATAAAAAAGGAGGCTTTGGCGGTGGCAAAGGATCTGGCGGCGGACCGCGCAGCGGCGGAAGTAGCCGTGATCGCCGCTCGGGCGGAGCCCGGCCATCCGGGGCTGACGGCGGAGCGAACCGCAGCGGACCGCGCGGCGCCCGGGGTGATTTCGGACGGCGCAACGCAGCGCCTGCCCAATTTGAGCCTACCGTCAAAGTGGACCTCTACCCGCAGGATGAAGCCTTCGACGCTCTGATCGCCCGCCTCCGCGCCAGTGCCCGCACCTATCAACTCTTTGACATCGCACAACTTCTCCTCGAAAAGCCAGACCGGTTCGTCGTGGTGGTGGCTCCACTTGCTGCAAAAGAAGCCGCACCGGGGAAGCTTTACTATTCGGTGCCGGGGCATCTCCCTTTTGAATCGGAGGAAGGTGCGGTCAACTTCGTCATTTCGAACTACCTGGATCAATTTTTTGATATCGAGGAGATCGAGACCGATCCGCCCAAAGGTAACTTTCAAATGGTCAATCGCTGCACGATTACCGGAAAACTGCTGGGCCCGCCAAACTATCATCGCTACCAGGAATTTCTGCGTCATCACCATGCCAATGAAATCAGCGGTATGTCTTTTGAACGCTTCACATCGAAAATCGAGAGCGTTAAGGATCCGGAGCAAATTGAGGCTTGGCTCGAATCCATGAAAAAAGGGGCTCGTTACATCGTCAAAGACAGGCAGGACGGCGAACCGGAGTCGTTTGAGAGTCTTGAAGCTGTCCGCTTTTTCCTCCTGCAGCACCGCAAAGACAAGGTCGTTGGATCCGGCGAAAGCGTTCGCTTTGCCGGGCGGGACATTGAGCGGATGCCCAAAGGGGATATCCGCCGTTCGGTAGAGGCCTACATTGAAAAGCAAAAAGTTTTTCCGCTGGAATCGGCCAACAACATACGCGGGCGATTACGCCGTCATAAATTTGCAGTTTACAAGAAGGGGTCGAAAGGCGTCTCGTTTGTTTGCGCGGTAAAACGCAAATTTCGTGATAGCAAGACAGTGTTCACGGATTCGATACGTGATCTCATCGATTTTATTGAGAAGCATCCCGAAATACCGGCCTCCAAGCTCCCCAAAGCGTATATCGGAATCGATACGTGATCTCATCGATTTTATTGAGAAGCATCCCGAAATACCGGCCTCCAAGCTCCCCAAAGCGTATATCGGAATCGATACGGAGAGACAGAAGCCTGAAACTCTAAAGATGACGGAGGCCGAGGTCGAGGCAGCTGCCAAAGCAAAGGCTGAAGCCGAGGCCGAAGCGGCGGCAACGTCCGCTGCGGAATCGAAAGCCTCCGATGACACCGATGTTCAAGAGGAAAAAGCGGGGCCGGAAAAAGCAGTTGAAGTGTCGGGAGGAACGGCGGCACAGCCAGCCTCGGCCGTAGCGGACGACGCCAAGGCGTCCACCGAGGCCAAGCCTAAAGTTGAACTGAACGAAGCGGAGTCGAAGAAACTTCGGCAGCTCATGGGAGACCTGCGCTGGTTGATCACCGAAGGTTACGTCACAGAATATGGCGACGGGCGGCTCTTCGCACCGCCACCCATGCCCGAGGCCAAGCCAAAGGTATCCGGACCGGATAAAGCGAAGGAGGCCGTCAAAGAGGAAGAGCCGGCTAAAGCTGAAGGGGCAGCAAGCAAGGAAGCGGAACCCGTCAAAGAAGCCGATTTGCCGAAGGCAACGGAAGCACCGAAGGCAACGGAAGCACCAGAATCACAAGAAGCGACTAAACCCGGTGACGCCGAGAAAACGGGGGAGAAAGAGCCACCCAACGGCAAAGATCCGGCGTAGCCAGCTCCCGAGGATTATTCTGAAAGCCTTGTTCGTTTCAGAAGGAGGTTTGTCGAGGGTTGGTAGGGGCTTCACTTGTGAAGTCCGTCGTGGTTTGGCTTGATCATCCTGGTGGCCAACAATGCTGCGGTCTTCACAAGTGAAGCCCCTACGGCGACGTCCTTTTGCCCGGTTTATCCCTTCGCATGGTGCGTAGCATATCGCGTTATACAGAGTGAGCCGAATGGCTAACATAAGCTAAAGTAGTAGTGGTATCCTGCCGCTGAGTAAGCGGCTCGATTTTGGCTCTTTCGTCTCCTAGGCGGGAACGGGTAGCTGTTCGCTGTATTCGAGGCGAACCCAATCGAGGATTTCCAATGTTCGGATGGTTTCAGCGACCTCGCTCTGCTTGTCTGCCTCGTTACGCCATGACTTTTTCCAGTCGAGGATATAATCGAACAACTCTGCTTCGGAGACTTCGCTTGGTTTTCGCTCGGTTTTCAGCTTTTGCACGGCGAATATCACGGTAGCTACCTGTTCGGCTTGGTCGGTGCTCTTTATGCGGCTGAACAGGTCAACGGTCTTGTGAATTTTCTTTTTGTAAGCTCCAAGTGCATCTGCGTAGGCTTCGCGGTCTTTCGCATATGCGGGGCCAACCCGTAGTGCTGTCATTCGCCCAAGCTGGCGTTCCATCAGCCAATTTTTGTTTGCCAGCGTGCCAATTGCTGAAGTCACTTCGCCAGCGAAGGGGCCGTAGCTGTTGCGCTCAAATTGAAAGCCGGTGTCGAGTCCCAGTTTTGTCAGGATATAGCAAATTTTCTGGAAGATGGTGCGGCCTACTGGACTTGCGTAGGGCTGCTGTTCCAACTGGTAGAGCACTTCGACCAAGGCGGCCCATTCCGGGCGGAGGCGTTCCGGGCGCTTGCCTTTGACGAGAAATTCTTGTTGCCGCTGGTTTTCGAGGAAATCAGTTTTCAATTGAGCCGCAGGCGTGCCATAGGGGGCATAGATCTCAACCGAGATATCCAATCCTTTCAGCTTTTGATACATGAGCGGTCCGACGGTGCCCCACTGTAAGCCGCCGTTACCACAGCCCAACGGAGGAAAGGCAATGGATTGGATGCCCCATGTTTTGTAATGCTGCAAAAAATAGTCCAAGCCCACTTCAATATCCGCCAGGCGAGTTGACGCCCGCCAATGTCGTTTGGTTGGGAAGTTGAGGATGGAGGCACCCGCTAAATCCGTGTAGAGGTAGGGTTCGCCAAGCCGCACTTGCTCGCGCTCACAACGCAGCTTGTAGTCTTCAAACATATCCGGATACCGCTTTTTAAAGATGGCGGCGATCCCCTTGCCCATGATCCCGACACAGTTGACCGTATTGACGAGCGTCTGTAGCTCGCTGCTGAAAAGGTCACCTATTCTTACCTGAATCATCGTTTTATATTATTGGAAGAATAACTCTGGATCGACCATGATTGGAAGCCCGAAACCAATCTGGGTCAAATTTTTAGCACTCGCATCATTCACCACGTAGGCACCCACGATATATTGGGGTGGTAACTGGTGTGGCACGAGAAACTCAGCGCATTTCAGGCGCCTGTGACGTTCGTAGGCCATCTGATTATCCGGGTGGCGCCAGTCCGCTGCGTAAATCATCTCAAGTTTTAGTTCTGAGGCTTGGTCGATAGAGAGAAAGCGGACCATTGGACTGGCAGCATTCTGGTCAGCGAGCACGGCCCCGGGGATATGACGCGCTTTGGTGGAAATTCTTAAAATACAGAGGTTATGCGCTTCTTCTTTCCGCTTATACAGCATGGGGTTGCGAGCGTGAAAATACATGTTGGCGTATTGGTGTAGCTTCAGTCCACCCGGCACGGTGACTTTGTCGCGCCGTTCCTGGACCTTTGGCATGGCTACGGCAAGCGGGGTAAAGCCTGCGGGATCGACGGGGTTCGGGCGGAGGACATCCTCGCTGCGATCCGGCAAAACCTCAAGGCGGGACGGACGGAGGTCTATGACGCGGACCTGAAAGGTTACTTCGATACCATCCCGCACGACAATCTGATGGCTTGTTTGCGGATGCGGGTGACCGACAGGAGCGTCTTGGGTCTCATTCGCGGGTGATTGCGTGCGCCGATCATCGAAGAAGATGACAAAGGCAAACGCCAGCCACCGCAAAAGAGCGAGCAAGGAACGCCACAAGGGGGAGTGATCTCGCCGCTGTTGGCGAACCTGTATCTGCACTGGTTCGATAAAGTGTTCCACCGGCCCGACGGGCCGGGGACGTGGGCCAACGCCCGGCTCGTTCGCTACGCGGACGACTTCGTGATCATGGCCCGCTATCAAAGCGCGAGAATCGACGAGTGGATCAGCCACCGTTTGGAAGACTGGCTGGGATTGACCATCAACCGGGAAAAGACATCCGTGGTGAGACTGAAACGAGGCGAAAGCTTGGACTTCCTCGGCTTCACCTTCCGGTACGACCGCGACCTCTACGGAGGTGCGCACAGCTATCTGAACGTGATACCGTCCAAGAAGTCCCTGAAGAAAGCCCGTGAGGCGATCCGCGAGAAGACAGGCCCGACAATGTGTTACAAACCCACGCCCGCCGTTGTGAGAGATCTTAACACCTACCTGAAAGGATGGTGCGGCTACTTCAAATACGGCTATCCACGCAAATCGTTCCGCGATATTGGCCATTACTGCCGAGGGCGAATGACCACGCACTTGAACCGTCGGAGCCAGCGCAAATACCACCGTCCAAAAGGACTGAGCACCTATCAATAGCTCCAGAAACTCGGTTTACTTCGCCCATGACGAATATTGCAGGAGAGCCGGATGCGGGACGGAGCGAAGCGGAGATGGACAGCCGAATGGCTGCCCCGAAGGGGTGAGCGTAGCGAATCAAATCTGCACGTCCGGTTCGACGAGGGGGAGTGGCAGGAGGGCCTTGCTTCGCAAGCGCCGCCTGTCACTCTCTACTCTACTGGTTTAAAACAAACCGGTTTAAGGGAAGGGAAATC
>JAAAPI010000068.1 GCA_009908325.1 Verrucomicrobiota bacterium
ACACCGACCTCGACCGCATGGAAGACAGCTGGGAAGTCGATAATGGCCTCGATCCGCTTGATCCGACGGACGCACTGGAAGACCCGGACGGCGACCGCATCCCGAATCTGTGGGAATACCGGCACCAAAGTGATCCCGGCACAGGCGGCTCTTTGCCGGATCCGGGTTTAACAGTGGCGACTGACGGGAGTGGCGACTACGCCACCTTGCAAGCTGCCTACAACGCGGCGGAAGACTTTGACATCATTTTCGTCAAGTCAGGCCATTATGAAGGCCGCTTGAATGCCACCTCAAGCAAACGCTTGCTTTGGTTGGCCGAACTCGACCCCACCACACCGCCCGTCACGCTCGAAAACGCCGCTTCCAGCGAGACTCTGCGCCTTTCAGCAGACACGGTTATGGACGGCTTTGCGATCACCTACACAGGCTCAACCAGTGCGCGAGCGATCTATGCCACGACCACCTGGAGTCAACCCCAGCCCAGCCGTATCCGGCTGCTCAACTGCTCCATTCGCGACCATCAGTCGAGCTCAGGTGCGGCGCTCTATAATTATAATGCTGAGGTAGAGCTGATCCACTGCACGATTTACCGCAATCACTCCAGCGGCGGCACCGCTCTACTCTACAACGCCAATGGCAGCGTCAAAACCACAATCCGCAACTCGATCCTGTGGAACCCACAGCAAAGTGCCCCGGAACTGAGGACGGAGAGCTTCCAGTATACGGTCATCGACAGCATTGTGCGCAATGGCGATTTCGACGGTATCGATTCGGACCCGCTCCTGACCCGCGCAGGCTGGCTCACCGGCGGCTCTCCCGCCCGCGGCGCGGCCAACGCAACAGGTTCGGCCATCGACATTCACGACGAAGCACGCCCCACCTCGGTTAACGCGGATCTCGGGTGGGATCAATTTATTGACTCGGACACGGATGATCTGCCGGACTGGTTGGAGCTTCAACACTTCGGAGGCCTGACCTCCCAGGATGCTGCCGCCGACGCCGACGGAGATGGCCTGTCCAATCTGCAGGAATACGAACTTGACGGCGATCCGATGGACCCCGAAGGCGACATTGACGGCGACGGCCTCAGCGACGGCAACGAAGTGCTGCTGCATGGCACCGATCCACTCAACCCGGACACCGACAGCGACGGTATGCCCGATGGATGGGAAGTGCAGCATGAACTCGATCCCACACTTGACGATGCCGCCTTGGATGCAGACGGGGACGGCCTGAGCAATCTTTGGGAATATCAAAACGGGTTTTCTGCATCCGAACCCGCTGACGCCAGTCAAGACACCTCCGACAACGGCCTTCCCGATTGGTGGGAAATTACTCACTTTGGCACCTTCGGGGATGTCGATGCCACCGCCGACCCCGATAATGACGGCCTGAACAACCTTGAAGAATACCAGTTGGGAACCGATCCAAACAACTTCGATACCGACGGTGACCTCTATCCGGACGGCTACGAGCATGATACTGACGGTTTCGACCCGCTGGTGCCGCATTTTGAGGGAACCGAGGGTGACATTGACGAAGACGGATTGAGTGATTTCTACGAAATGATCATTGGGACAGACCCGACCGAAGCTGATACGGATGGAGACGGCTTCACCGATAAGGAGGAAGCCGATGTTGGCTCCTATCCCACCGTGGCAACTGACTACCCATTAGAATGATGAATACATTCAAGGCATTTAGTATCCTAATATCTGTTAGCGCGGTTGTCCATTTAGGGTATACAAACACTTTCGACCCCGATGATGTAGTTAACGCCACATTCACTGTGGGGGATCAAAGCGGAAGTCACTCGGAAAGGTGGACGATGATAATTTCCGGAGGCCCCACCGATATTCGGCACCAAAGCGAGGATTACGGCGTTCCCGGAACGGATAGCTATAACTTTTTCCGGCTTGGGAAAAGCTATTCGGTCACCGTCGATCACGCTGGTACCCATTCCCAGTATAAGGCATCGGCGAACGATCCGGACTGTGAAATTGAATACCGGGGTTCAACGTGGTGCAACAGCCCCTCGCCGGATTATGACTATGTGGCAAGAGTCCAGCCCCAATCGGTCGGGTTCATCATCCAAGACGAAAATACGCCGGCATTGCTTGGAACCTCCAGCGGCAACGAAACAAATGAAGCCGCAGGAAAGACTGCTCGTTTTGGCTTTCCAAAGCCAGTCGTGAGCTTTCCTGACTACACAGAGGAGGAGGTCGAAGGCGATCCCGGGGTGCTCGTCTTGGTCAACGACAACGACAGCAATGAAGACGACGAGATTGACAAGGACGAGCCTTTCGCCAACGATCCTGATTACGTGGAAATAAGCTTGAAACTTGAGCTTGAAGGCATGACCGTCGATAAAGGTACGGCTCGATTATCCGCAAACCGAAATGCGGACCTGCGTGTTTGGGACCCCGCAGATTGGAGCACCCCCCACAACCTGCCGCTGGAGTGGGACATGGCCACACCAGAAGCCACTTCACTACAGGGTAGTGGCAAAACACTCTTTATCGAAGCCCTCGCCCCCAGCGATTCACATAAGGATTTTACCCTCACCTTTGAATACACCAATGATGGAACCACTTCGAGAGATACTGAGCTTACGCTACTTAAGGTGGACTTGGAAATCGAGGATGAGCATTTTGCGGACAACATCATGGATACAGCGGAGACGGACGAGGACCTTGAGCAGTTCATCATGGCTCGCGGATCGACGCTGAACCCTGATCCGTTTGAAATCACG
>JAAAPI010000271.1 GCA_009908325.1 Verrucomicrobiota bacterium
AACAAAAAGTAAACGAAATGAGCTCATGGATCCCTGGAGAGACGATTGCCGGAGCAACTGCTGTCAGCAAGTCGATATTTTCGGTTACTGGGCGTAGGGGCTTCACTTGTGAAGACCGCCGACATTCTTACCGGACGTAGGGGCTTCACTTGTGAAGACCGCCGACATCTGGCCCGCAGGATACGGTCGTCACAAGTGAAGCCCCGACACATCATCGGCCCCTTAGCCCCACTGCTCCCGCCAAAACGCAATCCGCGCCGCCACTTGCCCGGGCCCGGGCATACCGGGTTGATCACGGGCGGCCAGCGCCTTTTCCAGGTCAAAAGCCTCCACCCAGTCCTCCCCGAGCGCATCGTGAATTTTCGAAACCTCAGCGAAGGGCAAAGCATCCAGGGGAGTCTCCAAGCGCTCACTCAGCCCGACGAGTGCGCCCACGACGTGGTGCGCCTCGCGAAAAGGCACCCCTTTTCTCACCAGGTAATCAACAAGGTCGGTCGCCAAAAGCGCGGGGTCCGCCACCGCCGCAGCGCAGCGTTCTTTATTGGCCACTACCCCCGGCAAACAGGCTGCCACACAATCCAGCATCAGCTTTGTCTGGTCGAAGCTGTCAAAGACCGGCGGCTTATCCTCCTGCAAGTCCCGATTGTAGGTCAGCGGGAGCCCCTTCACCATGGTCAGCAACATCTGCAGATTACCCGTCAATCGGGCCGATTTCCCGCGGATCAGCTCGAAGGCATCCGGATTCTTTTTCTGCGGCATGAGACTCGACCCGGTGGTAAACGCATCCGGCAGCGTGACAAAGCCAAACTCCGCACTACTCCAGAGAATGAAATCCTCGGACAGACGGGAGAGATGAACACCCGCGACCGAACAAGCCGAGGCAAAATCAATAAACAGATCCCGGTCGCTCACCGCATCCATGCTGTTTTGCGTGACGCGCGGCTGCCCCTCGGCATCGACGAAGCCCAGCTCCTTCGCGACAAATTCACGGTCAATTGGCAGCGTCGTCCCGGCAATCGCCCCCGATCCCAGGGGACACACGTTCGCCGCCCGCTCGACCGCAGCGAGGCGGTCCCGGTCCCGGGCAAACATCTCAACATACGCCAACAAATGGTGCGCCATCGGAACGGGTTGCGCCCGCTGCAAGTGGGTGTAACCGGGAATGGTTACTTCGCGCGTCCGTTCCGCCAAATCGACCAGAGCCGCGACGACGGCGGCCAGAGACGCATCGAGTTCCGCACAGGCAAATTTGAACCAGAGCCGCATATCCGTGGCCACCTGATCGTTGCGGCTGCGCGCCGTGTGCAGCTTGGCAGCAGCAGGCACCGTCTGCGTCAGGGCTTGCTCGATATTCATGTGGACGTCCTCCAAAGCCGGATCCCAGGCGAAATCACCGGCTTCGATTTTCTCCAGAATATGATCGAGACCCGTCTGGATCGCATCGCGCTCCTCCGCTGAAATGATTCCCACATGCGCGAGCATCGCGGCCTGCGCCCGACTGCCCTGCACGTCAAAGGGAGCCAGCCGTTGGTCGAACGACACCGACTCGCCGATGCGCAGCATCAAGTCCGCCGGCCCCTCCGAAAATCGCCCGCCCCAGGTCGCTTGCTTTTTTTTATTTGCCATGGCTACAGCAATGTTCACCCCAGATTGACTTTGGCAAATCTAAACCAAGCGCTTCACAGCCTGACAGCACGGTTCGGCTAGAGACGGTTGACCAGATTGCTGTCGTTCGCGTGCGCGATGGCCTCTTCTTTCGAGACCAAACCATCTTCCACCAGCTCAATCAGGTGTTGTTCCATCGTGTTCATCCCTTCAGAGATACCCGTTTCCATCGAACTGTAGACTTGGTGGATTTTTTCTGAGCGCACGAGATTGGCCACGCCGGCATTGTTTTTGATCACTTCAAACGCGGGCACCCGTCCCGCACCGGACTTGCGGGCAAGCAGTTTTTGGCTGATCGCGTAGGCGAGTGAAAACGAGAGCTGCGCGGCAACTTCGTTGGAACGTTCCGCAGGAAACATATCAATGACACGACTGAAGGTCCCTTTGACATCTCGGGTGTGCATCGTTGTTAAGACTAGATGCCCCGTTTCAGCCGCGGTCAGCGCAAGTTGGGCTGTCGTGGCATCGCGGACTTCACCGACGTAAATGATATCCGGATTCTCCCGGAGCGCGCTGCGCAGTCCGTTCGGAAAATCGTTCACGTGCTTCCCGATCTCGCGTTGCGAGATCAACGACTGCTCGCTTCGGAAAACATACTCAATCGGATCCTCCAATGTAATAATCCGGGCCTTCCGGCTTTTATTGATATAGTTGATAATGCTGGCAATCGTCGTGGATTTACCGCTGCCCGTCACACCGGTCACGAGGACAAGCCCTTGTTTCAATCTGGAAATATCCTGCCAAACTTTCGCGTCCATGAACCCGAGTTCATCGATTTCCGGAATGTGTTTCGGCAACATTCGCATAACACAGGCCAGACCTTCCCGATCCCGGAAGAGATTTAAGCGGAAGTTGATACTGGCTTCCTCCCAAAGGTAACCCGCATCGATATCCGTTTTCGAATCTTCGACCAATGCGTTGCGCTGTTCTTCGCTGAGCAGTGGAAACACCAGTTCCCGCAAAACATCCTCCGTTAGCGGCTCGCCGCCTTCGATCGTTTCCAAATCACCGTCGTAGCGGAATCGTATCGGTTCACCCACTTTCATGTGCATATCGGAAATACGTGGTATTCCATC
>JAAAPI010000092.1 GCA_009908325.1 Verrucomicrobiota bacterium
GCCACCGCCTTTCGCTATTTCCTATGCGGCCGACATTTTCTCTGCGCTCATGGTGCTGGTCTCGGCGGTTGTCACGGTCGGCACCGCAGTTTTTGCGTTTATGGACGACGATACGGCAGCGTCAAAACGCGGCTACCACGGCTTCGTCCACGTCATGGTATTCGGGGTGTGCGCAGCCTTCCTGACCGCAGATCTGTTTCACCTCTTTGTCGCTTTTGAGATTCTGCTAATCGCTTCGTTCGCCCTCGTCGTGCTTAAGGGTGGCCGCGAGCAATACGAAGGCGGCCTGAAATACGTCGCACTCAATCTCTTTGCCTCACTCATGTTCCTTTCAGGCATTGGCCTGCTCTACGGCATGCTCGGCTCGCTCAACATGGCCGACCTGGCGCAACTGGCTGCCGCCAGCGACGACCCGGCGAAACTCACACTTGCGGGGGTTCTGCTCTGTGCTGCGTTCTCCATGAAGGCGGGGCTTTTTCCACTCTATTTCTGGCTGCCATCCAGCTACCATGTGCCGAGCGCGGCGGTCTCCGCCATCTTCGCGGGGCTACTCACCAAGGTCGGGGTCTATGCGCTGTTTCGCGTGATCCCTCTCATCTTCGCCGCCGATTGGTCCTACTTCCAAGCCTGGTTGCTCCCGGTGGCCAACTTCACCATGGTCCTGGGTGTTTTCGGCGCGGTCACCCAGAAAAATTTCCGCCGACTGCTCTCCTTCCACATCATTAGCCAGATCGGCTACATTATCCTTGGGCTCGCGCTCTTTACACCGCTGGCTCTCGCCGGTGCGGTGCTCTATCTCATCCACAACATCCTGGTCAAAACCAACCTTTTCTACATCGCCGGCTACATTGAGCGCCTACGCGGCACTGCAAATCTCAAGTACCTCGGCGGCCTCTACAAAGAACGGCCCTACCTCGCCCTGCTCTTTCTGTTATCCGCTTTGTCGCTGGGTGGACTGCCGCCCCTTTCCGGGTTTTGGGCCAAGTATATGGTCGTCCGCGCCGCCTTCGAAGCCGGCGCTCCGATTTCAGCGAGCATTGCGCTCTTTACCGGCTTCTTCACACTGTTCTGCATGATGAAAGTCTGGACCGAAGTGTTCTGGAAAAAACGTCCCGATGAAAACCCGCAACAATCAAGCGACCCCGCGCAAAAAGAAACGGCGGCGCCCGCCGCCTCAATTCCAATCCCCCTTTCCAAAGGCTCGGTTTTTGCAGCCCTTTTCACCATTGTCGCATTCAACCTGCTCGCTCTCGGCATTGGGCTCTACCCCGAACCGCTGATCGCGCTTGCTGAACAGGCCGCCGGCCAGCTCATCGATCCATCCGCTTATATCCAACAAGTCCTCGGTAACTAGCCATGAACTGGTTTTTCGCACACCTGCTTTTCACCCTGCTCTGGGCCTCCCTCCTCGGTGCCTACGACCTCCTTACGCTCCTTTCCGGCTTTGCCCTCGGCTTGGGCTTGTTTCGGCTCACCTTAAATCGCCCCTCACAAGCCTACCGGAAACACGTCTACGGACTGTTTCGCTTCGCTCTATTTTACCTCTGGGAAATCCTCACCAGCAATTTTCGTATTTCCATCGATGTCGTGCGGGGAACGCCCAAAATTGCGCCGGGAATCGTCGCGCTCGATGTTCACGAACTCGGGCCGCGGGCCAAGGTCATCGTCGCCAACCTCATTACGATGACCCCCGGAACAGTCAGTTTGGATCTTTCCGAGGACGATGAAACGCTCTACGTCCACTGTCTTTACCTGCAAGATCCCGACGGCGCCCGCAACTCCATGCAAAAAGACTATGTCGAGACGGTTGCTTCCCTACAGAGCCCGACCTGATCCGACCACTTTATATGTTCACACTCTTTGAAACCATCGTCCTTGGCATACTCGGCCTCGCGCTGCTCTTTGCGGTCATGCGATTGCTGCGCGGTCCATCCGTTCCGGACCGTATCCTTGCGCTGGATGTTCTCAGCATGATCGCCATCGGCATACTCGGCCTCTACGCACACGCCAGCGGAGATCCCGCCACTCTCGACGTGGCCATCGGCATCGCGGTGATCGCCTTTCTCGCCACCGCCGGACTCGCCCACTACTACCTAACCCATGAATCGAGCCCAGCCGAGCCGGACGACACTCCGATGGACAAGACCAACAAAACCTGAAACGCCACCAATCGAAACCCTCAAAATGTAATGTCCTGGCTCACCCAAGCTTTCATCCTCCTCGGCTCTCTCTCCATGCTGCTCGCTGCGATTGGCTTGCTGCGCTTTCCCGATTTCTACACCCGCGCACACGCCGGGACCAAAGCTGCCAGCCTCGGAGCAGGATTTATTCTGATCGGAGTCGTCCTGCCCATCAGCGACCCCGATATCAATATACGGGTCTGGCTGACCATATTTTTTATCTTTCTAACCGTCCCCGTGGCCGGCCATCTTCTCGGGCGGGCCGCTTACCTCCGCGGCCTCAAGCAATGGCCGGGTGATAATGTGGATGAGTGGAAAGCCGACGACAAAGGTTGAGCAATCACCCAAACACCTTCCGTCGCATAGAATTTCACAACGGCCAGGTCACCCCACGGAGCGCCCGGCGCGGGTTTTACTTGAAGCGGATGCTTCCGATTTACTTGGGGTCCTTATCTTTGGGAATTTCACCACTCTCGGCCAGCTTATCAACAAGGGAGCGGTCCCAAAGTTTGACACCACGCCGGTAGGCAGATTCGGCCAACGTTTGCGCCGCCACGGCG
>JAAAPI010000125.1 GCA_009908325.1 Verrucomicrobiota bacterium
TTAGAGGTAGTCAGGTGTAAAACTGACGTTTTATAAATTAGTTATTTGGTGATTACTGGAAAACTGACTCAAAAAAACGCCAATTTGGGACAAGCTCTAGCTAAGGGGTCAACGAGCCCGGCACTTCAAACCAGCCCCGCCAACACCATGCGGCCAGCTGAAGCAAGCCGCTTACCTATCCCGCTCCTTTAGGTGCGGGATCGACAGGCCCGGTAACTCAAACCAGCCCCGCCAACGCCGTGCGGCCAGCTGAAGCAAGCCGCTTACGTATCCCCGCTCCTTTAGGTGCGGGGTCGACAGGCCCGGTAACTCAAACCAGCCCCGCCAACGCCGTGCGGCCAGCTGAAGCAAGCCGCTTACGTATCCCCGCTCCTTTAGGTGCGGGGTCGACAGGCCCGGCACTTCAAGCCGACCCCGACGACACCATGCGGCCAGCTGAAGCGAGCCGCTTACGTATCCCCGCTCCTTTAGGTGCGGGATCGACAGGCCCGCCACTTCAAGCCGACCCCGACGACACCATGCGGCCAGCTAAAGCACGCCGCTTACGTATCCCCGCTCCTTTAGGTGCGGGGTCGGCGGGCCGGGTGCGCCGGGCATGCCTACTCCCGTAAGCGCCCGCTCTGACCCTCTTCCAAAAATGACCGATACGCCATGGCCACACCATCTTCGATGCTGATCTGCGGCCGCCAACCGGTCGCCCGGATCCGTGAAATATCCGTCAATTTACGGGGGGTTCCATCAGGCTTTGTTGTATCAAAAACGAGTTGTCCCTCGTAACCCACCGTCCGCTGGACCAGACGAGCAAGATCGCCGATGGAAATATCCTCACCACAGCCGAGATTAACCCAGTCAGGCGGGTTTTCCAGTTCAAGCAAATGCAGGATACCAGCGGCCGCATCGTCCGCGTGGAGAAACTCGCGCAGGGGCGCACCCGTGCCCCAAATACTCACTTCCGGCGCACGATTCAACTTGGCCTCATGAAAGCGGCGTATCAGTGCGGGCAATACGTGGGAATTTTTCGGATGGTAGTTATCTCCCGGACCATAGAGGTTGGTCGGCATGGCGGAGTGAAAGCACACCCCGTACTGCCGACGATAGAACTCGCACAATTTCAACCCCGCGATTTTCGCAATCGCATACGCTTCGTTTGTCGACTCGAGCGGCCCGGACAATAGCGAGTCCTCCTGAATCGGCTGTTCAGCCAATTTGGGATAGATGCAGGTGCTGCCGAGGAAGAGCAAACGCTGAACCCCCGCACGATAGGCTGCGTGGATGGTGTGCTGCGCGATCGCCAGATTCTCGTAGATAAAATCGGCCGGATACGTGTTGTTCGCATGAATACCTCCGACTCGCGCCGCCGCGATAACGGCGACGTCGGGTCGCTCTGCTTGAAAGAAAGCATCCACGACCGATTGATCCAGCAGATCCAGCTCGCTCCTGCTCCGCGTAAGCAGATTGCGGTAGCCTTGGCCCTCCAGCGCCCGCAGAACCGCGCCACCCACCATACCACGGTGCCCGGCGATGTAGATTTTTGTATCCTTCTCCATAGAGCTCCTCTATCCGAAAATAATTGTTCTAGCCAGTGGTCGCCCGCTGATAGGCCAGCTCCTGCTTGGCCAGGGCAAGATCTGAATCGACCATAATTTTGACGAGATCCTTGAAGCGCACCTTTGGCTCCCAGTTGAGTTGTCGTTTCGCCTTCGAGGCATCACCGACCAGGAGATCGACCTCCGTCGGTCGCTCGTAACGTTTATCGTAATTGACGTGTTCCTCCCAATCCAGATCGAGCAGGCTGAAGGTTTCTCTGACAAATTCTTTCACCGAGTGGGTTTCGTTGGTTGCCATCACGTAGTCGTCGCCCTCGTCCTGCTGTAACATGAGCCACATCGCCTCCACATATTCTTTGGCGTAGCCCCAGTCGCGCTGCGCGTCAAGATTACCCAGATAGAGTTTCTCCTGGAGGCCCATTTTGATACGCGTGGCGGCGCGGGTGATCTTACGCGTCACGAAGGTTTCCCCACGGCGCGGCGATTCGTGATTGAAGAGGATGCCATTGGTCGCGTGCATGTTGTAAGACTCCCGGTAGTTGACCGTCATCCAATAAGCGTAAACTTTTGCGCAACCGTAGGGCGACCGCGGGTAGAAGGGCGTCTTCTCCGTCTGCGGCACCTCTTGCACCATTCCAAACATCTCCGAGGACGATGCCTGATAGAACCGGCACTTTCCCTCCAGGCCAACTTCGCGGATGGCTTCCAGTAAACGCAAAGTCCCTAGGCCGGTAACATCTCCCGTATATTCCGGCACATCGAAAGAAACGCGCACATGGCTCTGTGCCCCGAGGTGGTAGATCTCATCCGGACGCAGCTCATAGAGCAGCTTCATGAGCATGACCCCGTCAGCCAGATCTCCGTAGTGCAAAAACAGCTTTGCTCCATTTACATGAGGATCTGTGTAGAGGTGGTCAATACGCTGCGTGTTAAACGTCGAACAGCGGCGTATGATGCCATGGACCTCGTAGCCTTTGCCTAGGAGAAGCTCCGCTAAGTAGGAGCCATCTTGCCCGGTGATGCCAGTGATGAGTGCTTTTTTCATAGTTCCAGAAGATTATCAAATCTTGACCGCCTTGTATTTTCGTATTTCCGTATTTTTATTTATATATATACGAAATACTATGCCAAGGCATTCTGAAAAGCTCATCGCAGTCGCGCTCGATCTGAACTTCCGCTACGCCGCTGAGATTTTTCAGGGGGTTTCCGATTATATCGCTAAAGCAAGGCTGGACTGGCGCTTGCTGCCACTCAGTTTCGGGTTTGAGGGATCGATTATGGACTTGGCCGCTTCGGGCCAGTTGGATGGCGTGATCGGGAGCTTTATCAGTGATCGTTGGATCGCCGGTTTGCGCCAGCATCGTATTGCTGCGGTCAACCTTTTTCAGCTCTCTCGCATTTGTTCGATACCCAGCGTTTGCATCGACGATTTCGAAATGGGAAGACAGGCCGCGCTGCATCTATCCGAGCAGACCGCCTGCAGTTTCGTCTTCTATAGCGCCGACAATATTTACTCGACTCAGCTTAGACGTGAGGGCTTTCAACATGCCCTTTCGACTAAAACAATCCTATCCCTGCGATCCGGGCCACCGCTCAGCCATAACTTGGCGCAGCTGCACGCCCTGCCGCGACCCGTCGGTGTATTTTGCAGTTCAGATCGAATGGCCCGCGAGCTGATCCATGAAGCTCGTCGACAAGGCTGGCGCATCGGTCAGGACCTCCTTGTCTTGGGGAGCGACAATGATCCCTCCGAATCTATTTTTGCGGAGATCGGCATTAGCAGTTTTCAGCTGCCCACCCATGCGATTGGCTACCGCGCCGCTCAACGTCTCAGACAAGCGCAAGCGGAAGCGTGCCAGAGCGACCCGCTCTGCGACGCCATTGCTTCACGAATCATCGCGCGCGAGTCCACGCTCGCCCCCGGGCGCGCCCGCCTCGCCCAAACAGCGATCCATTACATCGAAGAGCGGCTCAGCGATTCGAAGTTGGACGTCGGACAACTTGCCAGAACCCTCGGGGCATCGCGGCGGTCGCTTGAACTCGCTTTTCAGAAACAGTTCAGAACCAGTCCGTATCGAAAACTGAGCGATCTCCGCCTCAACAAAGCCGGGGAACTGCTCACGAGCACGACTCTCTCCATCGAAGCGGTCGGTCAACATTGCGGCTATCCCGAACCGCACCACTTCTCCGCATGGTTCAAAAAACAGACCGGCCATGCGCCGAAATTCTATCGAGCCGCTCATTCTAAATGAAAACCCGCTTGTCCGGCGCCCGGAGCTGGGTGCGAAACCATGTCCGCTGTTTTTTCACGAGGTGCAGGGTATTCTGCACGATCTCCGGGATCAACTCGTCGCGCTTGAGCCGACCCTCCAGAAAGGCGATTGTTTCGCGATATCCGATCGCCGAAGCGGCGCTGGGGTTTTCCCGGATCCCTTGCTGGATGAGGCCCTCGACCTCTTCGACCAGTCCGGACCGCACCATTTGCTCGGTCCGCCGCGCGATGCGTTGCGCAAGCGCATTTTTCTCCCGCTCCAGTAAAATAGTGTGCTTGGCATACGCCGCATACGGCTCGGGCCGGGCGGCAAACTCGGCTTGGAGCGTCGGCAAATTCTTGCCGGAAGCTTTGCAGCGCTCCAGCGCGCGCAGCACCCGGCGCGGGTTTTGCGTATCCAAATTTCCGAAACCCGCAGGGCTGCACCGGCGCAGCTCGTCGAGCAATCCAACCAAGCCCTCCTCGGCGTGCAGCCTGGCGACCGCCGCCTTGAGATCTTCGCTCACCTCCACCGTATCAATCACCGGTGCGAAAAAACTTTTGAGGTAAAACCCGCTCCCTCCGGTCACGACCACGGATTTGCCGCGCTCGAATATCCCGGCGACGGCAGCTTCGGCATCACGCACATAGGCCACGATATCGTAGGGTTGATCCACGGGCTGAATGTCGATCAGGTGATGTGGGACGCGGGCTCTTTCTGCGGCGCTCGGCTTGGCCGTGCCGATATCCATACCGCGGTAAATCAGCGAAGCATCGCAGGATATGATTTCGGCGTTGTGCGCTTCGGCATAGCCGAGCGCATACTCGGTCTTGCCCACAGCCGTCGGACCTGTGATGATGTGAAGGGTCTGTTTCATTTTTGTAACGCGCGTCTCTCGACTTGTCTATAAAGCGAAGCGGCTCCAGCCTTGGCAACCTTGGACCTGCGCACTCACTGAAAATGAAACTCTGCATTGTTACAGAAACCTACCCGCCCGAAGTCAATGGCGTGGCCATGACGCTGCACCGCATTACGAGCGAGCTGGAACGTCAGGGGCATCGGGTGCATATCGTCCGGCCCCGACAGAGTTCCGAGGCTCAGCATGCGACCTACGAGAACGAAACCATCGTGAGCGGCCTACCCCTGCCGGGCTACGACGGGCTACGTTTCGGTCTACCCTGCCGCCGCAAGCTGCGCACCCTCTGGGAAGCGGACGCTCCCGACATCATTTACGTAGCCACCGAAGGACCGCTCGGCCAGTCGGCCATCCGCGCGGCGACAGACCGGAGCATTCCCATTGTCTCCGGCTTCCACACGAATTTCCATGAATACATGAAGCACTATAAACTGCCCGTTTTGGCCAACATGGTGCAAGGCTTTCTCCGCAAAACACACAATAAAACGCGCCGCACTTTCGCCCCCTCGCAGGATGTAATTGATCGGCTGGAGGCGATGGGCATCGAGGGCACACGGCTACTCGGACGCGGAGTCGATACGGAACGCTTCAACCCGAACAAGCGGGATACCGCGCTCCGCCAACGCTGGGGCGTGGGCGACGATACGCTGGTCGCACTCTTCGTCAGTCGTCTGGCCGCAGAAAAAAATATCCCTCTGGCAGCTGAAGCGTTCCAGCAGGTTAAAGCACGTTGCCCCGGGGCTGCCTGCGTCTTCGTCGGCGACGGTCCCGAACGTGCGAAGTTGGAAAAAGCCCACCCTGATTTCATTTTCGCCGGTATGCAGCAAGGCGAGGCGCTGGCTCGACACTACGCATCCGCCGATCTTTTTGTCTTCCCCAGCGTCACCGAAACCTTCGGCAATGTCGTCACCGAGGCCCTGGCCTCCGGTCTCGTCACCCTCGCCTACGATTATGCAGCACCCCGCCGCTTTATTCGCGATGGTGAGAATGGTTTCCTCGCTCCCTTCGATAAAAGCCCGGAGTTCTTGAAGACGCTGGACCGCGCCCTGGAAAATCGTGCCCGCTGGACCGAAATCCGTTCGGCTGCCCGGAAGACCGCCGAGGGCCTTGGTTGGACAGGCATCGTCCGACAATTTGTCGCCGATCTTGAGGAAGCTCTTTAAGAACTTGGACCGACGATTTTTTCGATAATCAGCTGGCTCTGACCCCGGTAAAAATTGGGCTGCACGATGAGTCGAACACGACCATCGTGGTTTTCAATGTAGTTCGGCAGGCCGTCCGGCTCAAATATCGAGGAGTCGGCATAATACGCGGGCCAGAGGCGCTCATCCAATTGAATTCGCAGAGGCCGTAGACTTTCCACAACCGCGTCGACTGTAAATAATTGCCCAACGTAGGGCGCGAGCTCACCGTCGCTCAAACCGTTGAGAAAGGTCCCATCCGGCGCGTCCACCTCACCCGGAAACGAGGCGACGGTCAATGGAAGCTCCGCATCCGGCACGTCGTCGCCTTGGCTGAGCGGGCCATCCTGCAGAAACGGCCCGACCTTGAAGCGGGCATAAACGGGAAAGTGATCCGTCGATCCGCCACCTGTTTCTCCGGCAAAATTCCAGCGAACGGGCCGTCCGATGGCATCGGCGTTCAGCCCGGGCAAAACCAGTTTTTCAAAGCTGCCGTCGACATAGCTGATCCCCGATTCATCGTAGAGCCCGGGCGTAACCAGCATGTGCATGAGGGTTCCGCGGCTGCCGCGCCAAACCTCTGAGTAGCGCTCCTCTACCGGCAATTCAAACCAGAGGTTGTAGAGATCACTCTGGCTAAAATCCTCCGCTCCGCTGGAGCCGAGAATGTCGTTTATCCCGGTCTCGATATCCGGGAAAAGTTCTGCCTGATTGTAGTGTGAGTTGAGATCACCGGCTACGATAATATCCGCGTTCGGGTCCTCAGCGAGTTTCGCATCGATCAGCTCCCGAAGGACGCGTGCGTTCTCCACCCGTATGGGCTCCCGGTCCGGGTTGGAGGCACCCGATTTCCAATGGTTAACGTAAACCGTAAGGGAGTGTCCCTGCACATCGATTTCGGCTTCGACGATATCGCGCGCTTTCACCAGACGGTGCAGGGCGAAGTCGTTGATCGGATACTTGGAAAAAACCGCGTTGGCGTGCGCGATACCAGAGTCCATTCCGTAAGCAGGCGAAACGACCACGTCGTAGCCGGTCAGGCCTGCATCGCTCAAAGCTTTCAATAGCCAGGCATGCGAGGGGTAGCCAGCATAGTGATTACGCCAGGAGGCACCCAGCATGTCCCCCACCGACTGGCCGGCGTGCTCGCTCAGGAACGCTTCCCAGTCCTCAACGGTCGATTCCGGCGTAAAATCAGCCTCCAGCTCCTGAAATAGAATGATTGCGGGCCCCGCTCCATCGTTGAACGTTTTCAACGCGGCTACAATGTTCTCCAATTTCGTTTGAAATTTACGGCGACTGTAGCTGAACGGCTCGGATTCGTCTTCGATGGCATAGTCGTAAAACATGGCCACCCCGTCCACATCGAATAGGTTTTCCACGTTATAGGTAACCACCGTGAATTCAATTGTCGGCGAAGCAGAGGACCCCGATGACTTTGCAGTCTCCGGTGAATCCGCAGCCATACAGCCAACGCCAGCCAAAAAGCAGGAACTGAGCAATGCCAGTGAAGCCGGAACAGCGGCGAAATTTTTGATGCTTAGGGTAGCCATGGATATTTTTTATAGTCGGGTGGGCGCTTTTCGTTCCAGGCTTTTCGGCCTTCTTCACCCTCCTCGGTAAGATAGTAGAGCAGTGTGGCGTTGCCAGCCAATTCCTGTAGGCCCTGCTGCCCATCGACATCGGCGTTAAACGCGGCTTTCAAGCATCGGATCGAGAGGGGGCTGTGTTGCAGAATCTCGCTGGCCCACTGCACCCCCTCCGCCTCCAGTGATTCATAGGGCACCACTTTGTTGACCAGGCCCATGTCAAGTACTTCCTCTGCGTTGTATTGGCGGCACAGATACCAAATCTCGCGGGCCTTCTTTTGGCCGACGATGCGGGCCAGGTAGCTGGAACCAAAGCCGCCGTCAAAACTCCCGACCTTCGGTCCCGTCTGGCCAAATACCGCGTTATCCGCCGCTATCGTCAGATCGCAAACGACATGGAGAACATGCCCGCCACCGATCGCATAGCCGGCGACCAGCGCAATCACGACCTTCGGCATGGAGCGAATGAGCTTTTGCAAATCGAGCACGTTCAGCCGCGGCACCCCGTCTTTGCCGACGTAGCCGCCCGATTTGTGGCCACGAATCTTTTGGTCACCACCCGCGCAAAAGGCATATTTTCCATCGGTCTGCGGGTTGAATCCCGTCAGGAGAACGACCCCGATTGAGGAATCGTCCTTGGCATCGGAGAAAGCCTCAATCATTTCCGCGACCGTATCCGGCGTGAAGGCATTGCGCCGATGGGGCCGGTTGATCGTTACCTTGGCGATGCCGTCACATTTCTCGTAGAGAATATCCTCAAATACGCGGGCTTTTTTCCAATTCATACCGGTAGATAGAACGCAAAACCCGCCGATGACAACTATGCAGCAACCGAAATCCGGCTAATAGTGGGGTGGTTTTTCATCAGCGGGCATCGCATCCGCTCCACCCGAGCCCGTCTCGGCTAACGCGACCAATTGTGCCTTTTGGTCCTGCGCCACCTTCACCAGTGCATCCACCCGACGGGAGAGCCGATAGATCTCGGCATCTTGCTCCGTCAGGTGGGCTTCGAGTTGCGCGATGCGGGTTTCGAGTGGCGCGGTTCGGGTTTCAGTATCCGGTTTTGCAGATGGCTTCGACATTGTGTTCGTGGGTCTAATCAGCGTTGAAGAACAATTCAAGCGTCTTGTCGAACAGGGGCAACAACGCCGCAGGCGCTCGCAAGCGAGCACGCCACATCAGCCCCCCGTGGCGTGTCCGCTCGCCGGACGCCCTGACGTAAACCCCAGACAATCCTCCCACACACCCGACCTTCCCGCAGGCGCTCGCAAGCGAGCACGCCACGTTGGCCTCAGCCGACAAACTTAACCCTGGAACCGAAACACGCTCATCGATTGGGGCGGCAATTGCAGCTTGATCGAATACGGTCGACCGTCCCATTCAATCGGTTCGGCTTGAACGCCGCCACCATTGCCAAATCCGAGTCCGCCGTACTCTTTAGCGTCGGTATTCAAGATTTCCTTCCAGAAACCTTCGTGCGGCACACCCACCCGAAAATCCTCGCGCAAGACCGGGGTGAAGCTGCCGACTGCTACGAGATTGTCCACATCAGTCGCTCCCTTGCGCAGAAAGGTCAGAATACTGTTGTCCGCATCGGTGCAGTTGATCCACTCGAAAGCTTCCGGATGATTGTCGCCCGCCGCGATGCCCGGTATTTCACGATAAATTTTATTCAGATCCCGCACAACCATCTGGATGCCCGCGTGGTCGGGATATTGCAAGAGGTGCCAATCAAGGCTTTTGCTGTGGTCCCATTCGGCCGACTGGCCGAAATCGCTGCCCATAAACAAAGTCTTCTTGCCGGGCCACAGCCACATCAACCCATAAAGCAGCCGCAACTGGTGCGCTTTGTTCGAGATGGGCTCGCCCGGCATTTTCAGCAGCATGGAGCGTTTCCCGTGCACGATCTCATCATGGGAAAACACCTGAGTGAAATTTTCGGAATACTGGTAGAGCATCCCGAAGGACAACTGGTGGTGCTCATACTTTCGAAAGAGTGGATCCTTTTGAAAATACTCCAGCGTGTCATGCATCCAGCCCATGTTCCACTTGATGTCAAAGCCCAGCCCACCCTCGGACGGCGGTTTGGTCACCCCGGGAAATGCGGTCGACTCCTCGGCGATCATCAGCGTGCCGGGATAGTATTCGTGAACCAGGTCGTTGGTCTTCCGTAAAAAATCGATGGCTTCCAGGTTTTCGCGGCCGCCGTATTGGTTGGGAATCCATTCCCCATCTTCCCGCGAATAATCAAGGTAGAGCATCGAAGCCACGGCATCGACCCGCAGACCGTCGATATGGAAGCGCTCGCACCAGGCCAACGCCGAGGCGATGAGGAACCCGCGCACCTCATTCCGTCCATAATTAAAGATTAAGGTGCCCCAGTCCTGATGGAAGCCCTGCCGCGGATCGGCGTGCTCGTAGAGCGCCGTGCCATCAAATTGCGCGAGGGCAAAGCTATCCGTGGGGAAGTGAGCCGGCACCCAATCCATGATGACTCCGATGCCGTTTTGGTGCAGCGTATCGACGAGGTATTTGAAGTCGTCCGGCTTGCCGAAACGGTAGGTCGGCGCGAAAAAGCCGGTCACCTGATAGCCCCAGGATCCATCGAAGGGATGCTCCGAGAGGGGCATAAACTCAACATGCGTGTAGTGCATGTCCGTCAAGTAATTCACCAGCTCGTTGGCCATCTCGCGGTAGTTGAGCGGCCGCGTGGCGTCTTCCACCACCGACTTCCAGGAGCCGGCATGCATTTCATAAACTGATATTGGTTCGTTTTTCCAATCCGTAGCGGCGCGCCGCTCGATCCACGCCGCATCGTTCCACTCATAGGCATCGACCTCCGTTATGATCGACGCGTTGTAGGGCGGCGCTTCGAAAAAAGTGCCGTAGGGATCCGTCTTGAGGATCGGAAAGCCCTGCCGCACACCGATCTCGTATTTATACTTCATCCCCGCCTCCAAGCCGGGGATAAAAAGCTCCCAAATCCCGGAGGCACCCATGCTGCGCATCGGATGGTAGCGACCATCCCAATGATTGAAATCTCCCACCACGGATACGCGGACGGCGTTGGGTGCCCAAACGGCAAAGGATACGCCGACGATCCCGTCGATCGTGCGAACGTGCGCACCCATTTTGTGGTGCACGAAGTGGTCACTACCTTCGTTAAAAAGATAGATATCGTCTTCCGAAAGGCTCGGTAGAAAACTGTAAGGATCGTAAAACTGGCGAATCTCCCCGTTGAAGCGCTCCGTGCGCAGGCGATAGGCAAACACCTCGGAGCGGTCTCCAATCTCCCCTTCAAAGAGCCCGTCTTCGGTCAGACGCTGCATGGGGTAGCGCTTACCGTCGGGATCCTCCACGGAAACGACCTCGCAGGTTTTCGCGTCATCCAGATAAGCGCGCACCACCAGCATTTTTTTCTTCCCTTTTTTGGCCGGGTGCATCCCGAGGACGGCATGTGGCTCTGCGCACTGCACCGAGGTAATCGAATCGATTTCTTTTTGGGTAATCTTCACACCTCTAAGATAAGTGCAGCGCGGGCTAACATGCAAGACTCTTAGCCAAGACACTTCGTTGCTTGCCTGCCTTCCAATTCAATGCCACACCTTACCGAAGATGAACCTCTCCGCCAATACACTCGTCATCGATGGCTCGGGCAGCTCCCTTTTCGCCGGCTTGCTCGACGCCCGGGGCGCGTGGCAAGCCACCGCGTTGCGCGATTGTGCGGCCCTTGAAGGGCTCTTTCCGGCTGTCGAAAGTATCTTAAAGGCCGCCAACAAGGATTTTGCCGACGTCGATGCCTATATTTACTGCGAAGGTCCCGGGTCGGTCCTCAGCTTGCGCCTCTGCGCCATGGCCATTGAGACCTGGCGTCGCCTAAAGCCCCACCCCACAACCATTTATAAATACAACAGCCTACAACTCGCCGCACATCAGTGCCTCGCCGACAAGCCGGATCTATCCGATGCGCTCATTGTATCGGATTGGAAAAAAGGCGCGTGGAATGCCCTCACGATTCGCGACCGAAAAGTTGGCCCGGTCACCGTGCTCGACGACGAGGAACTCGCTGCCTGGTCGGGGCCGCTCTATCACCTACCCCAGCGCAAAGGCTGGCAGAGCCCACCGCCCGCCGCTACGACCATCGCCCATAATCCGGCTTGCCTCGAACGCCTGCACGAGCGGCCCGGCTTGCTCCAGCCTACCGACTCGGTCGAACTCTACAACACGGGCGTCAACACCTTCCGGAAATGGACACCCACCCGCCACCGCGCGCCCGCCTGAACAAGCCCCCTGACGACCTATTTCCGAAAAACGCACAACCACTCCCCTGCGCTGCTGGGCCGAGATTGATCTGGCCGCTTTCGAACGTAATTTGAAACGGATACAGGCGGCTCTACCCGCGCGCGTCCGCTATGTCGCGGTGGTCAAGGCCGACGCCTACGGCCACGGCATGCCGCAAATGGTGCGCCGGCTCATGCAGAGCGGGGTCGACTACTTCGCCGTGGCCAATGTGGCCGAGGCCGCTGAAATTCGCCACATGGGTGCCGGCTGGCCCATCCTCTTGCTCAGCCCGACCCTACCGGAGGAGGATACCCGACTCATTGAGCAGGACCTCACTGCCACGGTCAGCACCTCTCAGGAATGCCATCGACTGCACGCTCTGGCGGAGCGCCACCAGACCATCCTGAAAGTTCATCTGAAAATCGATACCGGCATGGGACGGCTCGGTATCTGGCACAGCCACGCCGCCGGCTTGCTGGCCGAGATCCAGAAAATGCCCTGGCTCCGCCTGGAGGGAACGTATACCCACTTTTCCAGCGCGGAAAATGACCCGGAATTCACCCGCATCCAGCGCGAGCGCTTTCTCGCCGTGCTGCAAGCCGCCCCCAACCTACCCGACGACCTCCTGATCCACGCCGATAACTCCGCCGGCCTCGACAGCCTGAGCGAAGAGAGCCCCTACAATGCCGTGCGGGTCGGCCTGCTCCAGTTCGGTGTCTCCCCCTACCCCGGCTCCGCCTTTGGCCGCGTTCAGGTCGAGCCGGTCTTTAGCTTTCATACGCGCATCGGTTTGATCAAAGAGCTCCCCGCCGGCACCGACATCAGCTACGGTCGCACCCACCGGCTTGCGCAGGATACCCGCACTGCCGTTCTGACCGCGGGCTACGGCGACGGTGTGCCCCTTCAACTCAGCAACTGCGGCCAAGTGCTCATCCACGGGCGAGCCTGCCCCATCCTCGGGCGCGTCACGATGGACCAGACCGTCGTCGATGTCAGTCATTGCCCCGCAGCCGCCATCGGCGACCCCGTAATCCTCATCGGCCGCGACCGCCAGCGTGATAACGAAATCACCGCCGGCGAATTCAGTCGCCTATCCGGCACCATTCCCTGGGAAACCCTCTGCTCCGTAACCAAACGCGTCACCCGCGTCTACGTCGGCTCCCGGGATCTGTAGGGACCGTAGTGACAAGCTTCCAGCTTGTCGGACAGCAGGCAGCGGATCGTAGTGACAAGCTTCCAGCTTGTCGAAGCAGCGGTGTCCGCAATTGGTCGGACAGCAGGCCGTAGTGACAAGCTTCCAGCTTGTCGGACAGCGTTGTCGGCAGTAGATCGAGCAGCCAGTTCGACAAGCTGGAAGCTTGTCACTACGCACTTCAAAAATTCTCATGCAAATGAGACCGGATATCAGAAAAATAGTTGACAGGTCTTTTCAGGGGCTATTGAGACTCATTCTCCTACTTTTTAAACAGGATCTAACTATGACAAAACGAACAACAACCTCCCTACTCGCGTTATTGCCCTTGGCAGCTTTCGCGCAGGAAACCACAACGAGCACGGGCGCTTCACCGACGGCCGACTACCCACAATTGGATACCTTCCAGGTGATTGGATCCAAGGAAGCCGTTTTTGACATCCCAGGTTCCAGCTTCTATTTCGGTGAAGCGGATTTGGAACGCTTCAAGTTTAGCAACATTAACGACATTTTGCGCCAGGCACCGGGGGTCTATGTTCGGGATGAGGACGGTTTTGGGATCTTCCCGAATATCAGCATCCGCGGGGTGGACACAAACCGCAGTGCGAAAGTGACACTCATGGAGGACGGCATTTTGACCGCTCCGGCACCCTACTCCTCGCCCGCCGCTTATTATTCTCCGACCGCAGGCCGCATGAGCGGCATCGAAATCCTCAAGGGCTCCAGCCAGATTCAATACGGTCCCCACACCACCGGCGGCGTGATCAACTACCTCTCCACGCCAATTCCCGAGCAGACCGAGGGCTTTATCGAGGCCTCCTATGGCAACTATGATACGGTCAACGGGCATCTCTGGTATGGCGGTAAAAATGAAACGGAATTCGGCACGTTCGGCGCGCTCATTGAGGTTTACCGCGAACAAAGCGACGGCTTTCGGGACATTCAGCCCTCCGTCAATGGAAACTTCGCCGGTTCCGATGATACCGGCTACGAGAAGACCGATTTGATGGTCAAGCTGAGCTTCGAGCCCAACTGGCAGCGCCGCAATTACTTCGAGTTGAAAATCGGCTACAGCGACATGGACGCCGACCAAACTTATCTCGGATTGGACCCGGTTGATTTGAGCAACGATCCGTGGGAGCAATACGCCGCCACCGCCGCCGACAATATCGAGACCGAGCACTTCCGCACGTATCTGCGTCACCTCATCGAATTTGATTCGGATTCGAAACTGACCACGACCGCTTACTTCAACAGTTTTGCACGCGATTGGCTGAAGCTGGATAAAGTCGATGGCGACAATCCGGCCCAAGCGATTCTAAGCAAAAAAGATGTTCTCAACGGGACAACCGCCGGCGACTTCAAAATCAAGTCCAACGACCGCGAATATTATCTCTACGGGATTCAGTCAAAGCTCGACCAGTCATTCGAAACGGGTAACTGGCAGCACGACCTGACCATCGGAGCACGCCTTCACGCCGATAAAATCGATCGCTTTCAGGATGCCTTTACGTTCACCAATGTATTCGCCGGGGATTTCGATTTCAGTGATCCCTCAACGTTCAACCGCACCTTCGCCGACCAAGAGGGTGACCGCGAGCAGGAAACCACGGCTCTGGCTCTCTTTGTGCATGACCGCATCAGCAGCGGCAACTGGACCTTCACACCGGGTGTGCGCTGGGAATACATCGACTGGGACTACATCCGCCGCGACAAAAGAACACCCCCGGATGCCGGCAGCGGCAACTACTCCGTCTTCGCCTACGGCCTCGGTTTCGAATACGACATTAGCGATTCCCAATCAAAGATCTTCGGCGGCTACCACCGCGGATTCTCCCTACCCGGCCCCGGTTCGCGCAACAAGGGCTTCGACGAGGAAACCTCCGACACCGTCGAACTCGGTTATCGCTACCAAAACGCGAACAGCTTTTATGCCGAAGCCGTTGTTTTCTACACCGCGTTGAGCGACCTCATCGTTGAAGACAGCATCGCCGGTGCCTCCAGCGGTGAAGTGAAGAACGTCGGCGATACGGAGACGCTCGGTCTGGAACTGCTCCTCGGCGCCGACCTTGGTCAGCTACTGGACCAACCGTTCGGTATCCCCACTCGCCTCGCGTTTACCTACACGGATGCCACCCTCGACGGGGATGCACGCAGCGAAAAGGCGCAAAGCATCTTCGCCGCCGGTGAAGATGGCAACCAGGTGCCCTACGTGCCGGAGGTGCAATTCAGCTTCACCACCGGTCTCGAATTCGAAAAATTCAGCACCTACACCACGATCACCTATGTCGATGAGCGCTTCGCGGATGCGGGCAATAGTAGCGCTCAGCTGAACACGGCTACGCCACCTGAAGCTGACTCGCGCTTCGGTAAACTCGATTCCTTTGTCACCGTTGATTTGTCGGCTTTTTACCAGTTGACGGATGACCTCGAGGTCTTCGCCAAAGCAAGCAACCTCTTCGAAGAGGAGTACATCTCCAGCCGCATCCCGCTGGGCCCGCGCGCCGGAGCCCCCCGCCTCTTTAGCGCCGGGTTCAACTACCGCTTCTAGACGCAGAGCTTCCACAAAACGCAGAAAAGATCGCAAACACAAGGGGTGGCCAAAAATTTGGCCGCCCCTTTTTGCGTTTTATTGACAACAAGTCTCATTCGCACGAATCTATCGCGTCTCATCTTTCTTTTTCAGATCTCTTTCTCCGTAGTGACTGGCTTTACGCCAGGAGTCCATACTTCGTGACGACCGGCTTTACGCCAGGAGTTTCCTGAAGCGGCCTTTCCGAACTTTTCGAATCGCGGGATAAACCCGCTACGAGACACAATCAACCCTTCCCAATTTCCATGAAATCCATCCATCCTCTAATCTACCCGTTCCTCCGAACCCTGCTCGGCATCCTCTGCCTTATCGGCTGCGCACCCAGCGACAATAGCACCGACGCCTCACTCGATAAGATCGTCGTCGCCCTCGAGCCGGACAAAGACCCCGACGCCATGCTGGAAGATCGCAAGGCCATCGAGGCCTACCTCAGCGAAAGTATCGACAAGCCGGTCGAAGCCATCGTGCCCATAAGCTCGGCCGTCATCTACGAGGGCCTCAAAAACGGCAGTATCGACATTGCCTACCTCAGCTCAACGGCGGCGGCCAAGCTCGTCGAAACGGGCGACATCAATATCCTGCTCGCTGAGTTGATTGATGGCCAACCCAGCTACGAAAGCTACTGGATTGGTCGAAAAGACGCCCCCTATAATTCAGTCGCCGATCTCGAAGGCAAGCCGATTGCCTTCTCCAGCCGCACCAGCACCTCCGGCTTCCTTATTC
>JAAAPI010000197.1 GCA_009908325.1 Verrucomicrobiota bacterium
AAAAGCGAAGCCTCACGCGGTTCGATCCCGCATCCCGCATCCACGTCATCCAGGACCGCATCGCGAAGATCAACGACGCCGCCCGCCCGCGCGTCATCGAAGCCCTGCAAACATCGCTCCAATTCGGACAAGGGAGGGTCGAAATCTTCGATGATAAGGGAAAGCACGTTACCGGCTTCCGATCGGGTCTGCGCTCGCCGAGCACGGGCCAGGTATTCCGTCCTGCGATTCCAGCGCTCTTTTCCTTCAACTCCCCCATCGGCGCCTGCCCGGCCTGCCGGGGCTTCGGGCGCGTCATTGAGATCGACGAAGGCCTCGTCATCCCCGACAAAAGCCTGTCCATCGACGACGGAGCCATCCGCGCCTTTCAGGGCGAGGTCTACAGCGAGAGCCTGCGCGACCTGCGACGCGCGGCGAAAAAGCACAAAATCCGCACTCACGTCCCCTGGTCGAAGCTCAACCAGCGCGAGCGCAACTTCGTCTGGCACGGAGCCCCTGACTACCGCGATGGCTACCGCGAGTGGTATGGTATCCACCGCTTCTTCGAGTGGCTCAACCGCAACCTCTACAAGATGCACGTGCGGGTCTTTCTCTCCAAATTCCGCAGCTACACCCTCTGCCCCGACTGCCGGGGCACCCGCCTCCAACCCGAGTCCCTCAACTGGAAATGGCAGGGCCACACCCTCCCCGACCTCTATCAAATGAGCGTGAGCGAGTTGCTGCAACGACTCCAACCCTCCACGGCTACCTACCAAACCCAGCCAGAAACCCCTCCAACACTCCACCACTCCAAAACTCCAACACTCCACCACTCCACCTCTCCAACACTCCACGCCTCCACCACTCCACCTCTCCACCACTCCACCTCTCCACCACTCCAAAACTCCAACTCTCCACCCCTCCAACCCCCCACCAACGATGCCCTTGCCGGTATACTATCCCGCCTCTCCTTCCTTGAACAGGTCGGCCTCGGCTACCTCACCCTCGATCGCAGCTCGCGCACCCTCTCGGGTGGCGAGACCATGCGGGTCAACCTCACCTCCTGTCTCGGCTCCTCCCTGGTCGACACACTCTTCGTCTTGGACGAGCCCTCCGTCGGTCTGCACGCGCGCGACATGGACCGCCTCATCCGCATCCTCCGCCGCCTCACCGACCTGGGTAACACCGTCGTCGTCGTGGAACACGACGAAGCGGTCATGCGCGCCGCCGACCACCTCATTGAGATCGGCCCCCGCCCCGGCAGAGCCGGCGGCCAGCTCACCTTCAGTGGCAACCACAAAAGTATCCTTAAATCCGATACGCATACCGGTCGCTACCTGTCCGGACGCGAAACCATCGACGCCCCCGAAAAACGCCGCGAGATTTTACCCCACGCCAAAATGAAACCGGGTCGGGGTAGTCACCTGAAAAGCTCCCCTCCTTCTCAAGGAGGGGTGACCCGCTTGTCAGGTCGCAGTGGTCACCTGAAAAGCTCCCCTCCTTCCCAAGGAGGGGTGACCCGCTTGCCGGGTCGGGGTGGTTCCCCCACGCTCTCCATCTACAACGCCAGCAAGCACAACATAAAAGACGCCACCCTCCACCTCCCTCAGCAACGCCTCGTCTGCTTGAGCGGGGTCTCCGGTTCAGGCAAGAGCACGCTACTGAATAACGTCATTTACCAAAATTTACTGGCCCGGAAAGGCCTGAGTGTGGACGAGCCCGCCACGCTGAAAGACATCGAATCCACCCTGCCGCTCTCCGACGTCGTTTTCGTCGATCAGAGTCCGGTCAGCAAGACACCGCGCTCCAACCCGGCCAGCTACAGCAAGGCCTGGGAGGCCATCCGCCAGCTCTTCGCCAAACTCGACGAGGCCCGGGCTGCGGGCATGGGTGCCGGGCACTTTTCCTTCAACGGCGGCGACGGCCGCTGCCCCACGTGCTCCGGTCTCGGCTACGAACGCATCGAGATGCAGTTCGTCTCCGATCTCTTCGTGCCCTGCGAAACCTGCGAGGGCCAACGCTTCAAACCGGAAGTGCTGGAGATTCAGTTCAACGGCCGCTCCATCGCTGAGATTCTCGACCTCGACGTCGAAGAAGCCTGCCTCTTTTTCGGCGATTATCCCAAGATCACCCGCTGCCTCCAGCCCCTCGTCGAAGTCGGCCTCGGCTACCTCAAACTCGGCCAACCCCTCAACACCCTCTCCGGCGGCGAATCCCAACGCCTCAAGTTGGTGCGATTCTTGGGCCGTGTTCAGACACGGCACAAGAATGATACTGCTGATCAGAGTGCAAGTGAACGTGCAAGTAGCAAAGACACACATCCCATATCCTCCCGCGTAAAAGGCTCCGCCTCACGCGGTGCTTCCCAACATCATGGTCCTCACGCCATCATCCTCATCGACGAGCCGACCACGGGGCTCCACCGAGCCGACGTCAAACGGCTCATCGGTGTGCTGCAAGGCTTGGTCGACGCGGGAAACTCGGTCATCGTGATCGAGCACAACCTTGATGTTTTAAAGGTCGCCGACTGGATTGTCGAAATGGGCCCCGAGGCCGGCAGCGGCGGTGGCCGCATTGTCGCCGAAGGCACCCCCGAACAGATCGCCGAGACCGATTGCGTGACCGCTCCCTACCTCCGCGAAGCTCTCGTAGGGGCGCCACTTGTGGCGACCGCCGCGTTGCAGGCCGCCGAAGACCCAGCCCCCTACCACTCCACCACTCAACCACTCCACCACTCAACAACTCAACCACTCCACCACCCCACCACTCAACCACTCAACCACTCCACCACTCAACCACTCAACCACTCAACCACTCCACCCCACCCCCCCAGCCTCGTCGTCGCGGGTGCCCGCGAGCACAATCTCAAGAATATATCCTGCTTAATTCCGCACAACAAGACGACCGTCATCACCGGAGCCTCCGGATCGGGCAAGTCGACGCTCGCCTTCGACATTATCTTTGCCGAGGGCCAGCGCCGCTTCATGGAATCCATGTCGGCCTACGCGCGCCAATTCGTCGAGCAGATGCCCCGCGCCGAGATGGACACCCTGCACGGCATCGCGCCCACCGTGGCGATCGAGCAGCGCGTGACCAAAGGCACCCGCAAGTCCACCGTCGCCACTATCACCGAAGTCGCCCAATACCTCCGACTCCTCTTCGCCCGGATAGGTATTCAACATTCCCCGACAAGCGGCGAAGCCGTGATCACCCAAAGCGAAGGCGCCCTGCAAAAACGCCTTCAGGCGCAGGTCAAGGAATCGAAGTCCAAGCACCTCTATCTCTGCGCCCCGCTCATCCGCGGACGCAAAGGGCACCACGAGCCACTGGCCAACTGGGCCCGC
The DNA here is from genome assembly GCA_009908325.1 of Verrucomicrobiota bacterium. GTDB lineage: Bacteria > Verrucomicrobiota > Verrucomicrobiia > Opitutales > Coraliomargaritaceae > Thalassobacterium. Next base: position 3,324 of record JAAAPI010000197.1, read on the forward strand.
GATCACGGCTACGAAGCGCTTCGCATCGACGGCCGCGTGGTCCAGCTGAAAAACTTCAAGAAACTCAATCGCTACGCCGAGCACGACATCGACCTCGTCATCACGAACCTCGGGAGGGCGGCTGTCCCCAGCCGCCGCGAATTGCAAGATCACCTCGCCACCACCCTAAAGCTTGGCAAAGGCAGCGCCTTTCTCATGTCAGCCAAAGGCGAAACGCTCTCCCGCCTATCCACGAAACGCACCGACCCCACCACCGGCGAGGCCTTCCCCGAACTCGACCCCAAGCACTTCTCCTGGAACAGCCCGCGCGGTTGGTGCCCCACCTGCCGGGGCTATGGCCAGCTCTTCGATTGGATGAGCGACGAGGCCGAGAGCACCGTCGACCACCTCGACGACTACGAAGACGGCACCACCTGCCCCGACTGTCAGGGCACCCGCCTCAACGAACTCAGCCGCTCCGTCCGACTGCCCCTGAAAAACCATTCAACGTTCAACGTTCAACGTCCAACGTTTAACGTTCAAAGGAGCACCGTCTCCCTCCCCGAGCTGCTCGCCTGCACGCCGAGCCAACTGCTTGACGTGCTGGGTGCCGTCAAAACCAATGCCCGGACCCGTCCGGTGCTCGATGAATTGATGCCCGAGATTGAGGAACGCATGCGCTTCATGGACCGCGTCGGCCTCGACTACCTTAGCCTCGACCGCGCCACCGCCACGCTCTCCGGCGGCGAGGCCCAGCGCATCCGGCTCGCCGCCCAGCTCGGCTCCAACCTGTCCGGCGTACTCTACGTCCTCGATGAGCCCTCCATCGGTCTGCACGCCCGCGACAACGCCAAGCTGCTCAACTCCCTCAAACAGCTCCGCCAGCGCGGCAATACCCTCGTCATCGTTGAGCACAACGAGGCCACCATGCGGCAGGCCGACCAGATCATTGACCTCGGCCCGGGCGCGGGGATCCACGGCGGCGAAATTGTCGCCAGTGGCAAAGTCGGGAAGATAAAGAGGTCTAAAAAGTCGCTCACCGGGAAATACCTTCGCCAAAAGATGGCGCACCCGCTGCGTGGTGCGTATCGCCCGTTACCCGAACCGTGGCACCCGCGCAAAAAGAAAAGCAAGGATTCATGGATTGCTTTACAGGGGGCGGCCCTGCGCAACCTAAAGGGCTTCGATCTGCAGATCCCAAAACAGCGGCTCAACGTGGTCTGCGGCATCTCCGGTGCGGGCAAAAGCACCCTTATCCGCGACCTGCTCAAGCCGCTGGTCGATGCGGCGATTGAAGCGAAGTCGGAAAAACTCACGCCGGAGCCGGCGAAAAGGAAAGGGAAACGTTCAACGGCCAACGCTCAACGCTCAACGATCAACGATCAAAATACCTTCAAAGCCCTTTACGGGGGGAACCGGATCCGCAAAGTCATTGAGGTCGACCAGTCGCCCATCGGCAAGACCCCCCGCTCGACGCCCGCCACCTACATCGGGGCCTTCGACATCATCCGCCAAATTTATGCGCAACTTCCGGAAGCCAACATGCACGGGTTCACGGCGGGCACCTTCTCCTTCAACACCAAGGGCGGTCGCTGCGAGACCTGCAAGGGTGCGGGCCGCGTGAAGCTGGAGATGAATTTTATGCCCGACACCTACGTGACCTGCGAGGACTGCCACGGCCGCCGCTACGATGCCGAACTGGACGATCTCCGCTGGCACGGCAAGAGCATCGCCGATGTACTGCAGATGAGCTTCGAGGAAGCGGCGGAATTCTTCAGCTTCCACACCCAGCTCAGTGGCCTCATGCAGCTCATGGTCGAGACCGGCCTCGGCTACATCAAGCTCGGCCAATATTCACCCACCCTGTCCGGCGGCGAAGCGCAGCGGCTGAAACTGGTCAGCGAACTGGCCAAGGGTCTGCCCTCGTTCAAAGAGCGACAATACAACAAGGGCCAGGGTAACCTCTATATCCTGGAGGAGCCGTCCATCGGCCTGCACCTCTCCGATGTCGAGCGGCTGATCGAACTGCTCCACCGCCTTGTCGACCGCGGCCATACCGTGCTCGTCATCGAACACCACCTCGAGATTATCAAAGACGCCGACTACGTCATTGAAGTAGGCCCCGAAGGTGGCGACGCCGGCGGCGAACTCCTCTACCAAGGCGACCTTGCAGGATTGAAGCGTTGCCCGGATAGCGTGACAGCGGCGTTTTTGTAATTTCGAGTCCGAATTCTAAGCGGCGTAGAAGGGATTCCGGCGTTGCTCGTCGCCCACGGTGGTGATCGGTCCGTGCCCCGGGCAAAGAAGCGTCGTTTCGGGCAGGCTGAGGAGCTTTTCGCGGTTCTGCCGCAGTGCCTGCTCATAAGCGTCCGCCGCCTTACCCATGGAAAGGCAAAAGATGGCATCTCCCACGAAAGCGAGCGTATCCGCGCCCCTTTCCGAGAGGCAGTAGCTCAGCGCACCCGGCGAATGACCGGCCGTAAGCCGCGCTTCAATTTCCAGGGCACCGCAGGTAAGTCGTGCGCCTTCTTTCAGTAAGACCGTATCCGGGATGGCTTCACCCTCGGGACAATAAACCGGTGTTTCAGGATAAGCGGCACGAATCGCGCCTAAAGCCGCGACGTGGTCGCGGTGCGTGTGCGTCAGCAAGAGGGCCTTCAGTCGTAATCCACGCTGCGCAACCTCGCTCAGGAGAGGCGACGCATCGGCCCCCGTATCAACCGCAATGGCTTCGGGGCCGCTCCAGAAGAGGTAGCTGTTCACCGTCATCTCAGCGTAGCCCGGCACGGGGAAGGGTGTGTTGAACAAAGCCACCCAGTCCGGCAGCACCGCGGGGGGATACCAGGCCTGCTCCGCCAGGTTTTCCAGCGCATCCGCCGAAAGCCCAAGAATTGGGGCCACCGCGCGCAAGGCCGCCACACTCAGCTGGCCGGCCAGGAGGGAATCCACCTCCGCCGGCTCCAGCCCGCTCTTTTCCGCGAGGTCCGCCGCGCTTAGCGTGAGCCCGGCCATGGCCTTGCCGATGACATCCTCAAAATCGTCTTCGATCCGTATCTTTTCCATTTCAGGTATTGAATAAGCGGTCCCCAAAATCACCCAGTCCCGGCAGAATGTATTTTTTATCGTTCAACTGCCGATCAATCTTTCCGGCCACCACCGGGACATCGGGATGCTCTTCTTGAAACGTGGCGACCCCCTCCGGTGCGGCGATGATACAAACCATGCTGACCCGCTTCGCTCCGTGCGCCTTGATTTGCTCAACGCACTGCGCCGCCGAGCCGCCGGTCGCCAGCATGGGATCCAGCACGAAGACCTGCGTACTATCGCTCAGGTCTGGCATTTTCGCATAGTAGCAACTCGCCTCCGCCGTGACCTCGTCCCGCTCCAATCCGATATAGCCGACACTCGAGTTGGGAATGACGTTCATCGCCGGGTCCAGCATGCCGAGGCCGGCCCGCAGGATCGGCACAAAGACCACCCCGGGGCAGAGTCGCGCACCCTGTGTCACTTCAAGCGGCGTGGTCACCTCCACGGGGTCGAGCTGAAGCGAGCGGGCCGCTTCGACCATGATCACCCCGGTGATCCCCCGACAGCAGCGGCGAAACTCCGAAGCCTGCGTTCGGTGATCGCGCAGAATCGTCAGATAGTGCTGAACCAGCGGGTGCTCGGATAGATCTTTCGTCATGGTGACTAGGCTAGTGCGATGGCGGCGGTGAGCAAGTCTGCAAACTGGGGGCGCACCCGGTCCGCCGTTTCCGTCACTTCTTCATGCGTCAGCGGCGTCTTGGAAATACCGGCCGCTGCATTGGTGATGCAGGATAGGGCTAGCACCCGCATGCCCAGTTTCCGGGCGACAATCGCTTCCGGCACCGTCGACATGCCGACCGCATCCGCACCGAGCGTGGCAAAGGCCCGCACCTCCGCCGGCGTCTCATAACTCGGGCCCGTGGCCGCGAGATAGACCCCTTCCCGCAAAACGACACCCTGCGCCTCAGCCCAGGCCCGCAGGCCCGTCCGCAATTGGCCATCATACACCTCCGACATATCCGGGAAGCGGACCCCCTCATCGCCCTCCCAACCGATCAGGGGGTTCGTCCCCAGAGCGTTGATGTGGTCGCGCAGCAGCATGAAATCACCTGGCACGTAGTCGGGATTTATGCCCCCCGCCGCGTTCGTGACAAAGAGGGTGCGCACGCCAAGCGCGTGCATCAGACGGATCGGCGAGGTGATTTCCGCCATCGAGTAGCCCTCATAAAAGTGGAAGCGACCCTGCATGCAGATGACCCGCTTGCCCCCGATGGTGCCGTAAACAAACTGACCGGCGTGTCCCTCCACGGTGGATACAGGAAAACCCTCAATCTCCCCGTAGGAAAGCCGACCCGCGACCTCAATGCGGTCGTCCGCAAAAAAGCCCAGCCCGGAGCCAAGGATGAGACCGATTTCAGGATTAAAGGAGGCAAGTGGTTCTGGGAGGTTTGGTATGTTCATTTTGTTTTTTGGTGTGTCGTGCAGTCGTAGCGAGCGGGCGCAATTATTGATGCGGGGCAGCTACCTAAAGGAAGCTGCATACGTATGTCCGCTCCTTTAGGTGCGGAACAAGCTAAGACAACACCGCCGGATAAATTTACCCCGCACTTAAAATTACACCCACTCACTGCGACCCCTTCAAAAAATTCACGATTATTAATCATCACTTGAGCCATCACCCCGTAATTCGATCCACCACGAGCGGCTGAACGGCGACCGGCTTCTTCGATAGCCCAATGGCGTGCCGCAGCCGCTCCACCACTGTGTCGAGCTTTTTATCATCGGTGAAATGGATGCGAACAATCGGCTCGCCCGGTTCGACGCGGTCGCCCTCTTTTTTCAGTAGTTCGAAGCCCACGGCCGGATCAATGACCGCGTCCATGCTGGAGCGTCCGGCCCCGAGCACACAGGCGGCCTGACCAAAACCCCGGGCGTCGAGGCGCCCGATGTAGAGCGGAGCCTCATTCTCAACGCCGATTTCGCAACAATGCTCACTGAGCGGCAAGCGCTCGTAATCATCCACCACGCGGGGATCCCCGCCCTGCGCTTCGACCAATTGGCGGAAGGCCCGCAAGGCCGCGCCGCTGTCGATTGCCTTTTTCAGCGTTGCCTTGGCCGCAGCCGCATCGACTTCCAGATCGCCGAGGCGGAGCATTTCCGCACAGAGGGCGAAAGTCACCTCCATCAGGTCCGCCGGCCCCTGGCCGCGCAGGCAGTCCATCGCTTCGATCACCTCCAGCGAGTTGCCGATCATGCGGCCCAGCGGCTGTTCCATGCGGGTCAGCAGCGCCGAGGTCGGCTTGCCCATGGCAGTTCCGATAGCCACCAGCGATTCGGCCAGTTTGCGCCCGTCGGCCTCCGTCGCCATGAACGCGCCGCGACCGAATTTCACGTCGAGGACAAGCGCGTCGATCCCCTCCGCCAGCTTTTTGCTCAAAATGCTGGCGCAAATCAGTGGAATGCTCTCAACCGTGCCCGTGACGTCGCGCAGCGCGTAGAGCTTGCGGTCGGCCGGCACCATATCGACCGACTGTCCGATCATGGCCTGGTGTATGTTCTGAAGCTGCTTGCGGTAGGCGGCATCGTCGAGCTGCGTGCTGAAACCGGGGATGGCCTCGAGCTTATCCAGCGTGCCGCCGGTGTGCCCCAGCCCGCGCCCGCTCATCATGGGCACGCAGAGTCCGCAGGCCGCCGCGAGCGGGGCGAGAATCAGCGAGACCTTGTCGCCGACGCCGCCGGTCGAATGCTTGTCCACCTTGGGACGGCTGATCTCGGGCAGATCGACGATCCGCCCGGAGCGCATCATGGCCTCGGTCAGCCAGCCCGTCTCCTCCGGCGTCATACCCCGTAGCACGATCGCCATGAGCAGTGCACTGGCCTGGTAGTCCTTAAACCCGCCCGAAACGACCCCGGCCACAAAGGCTTCCACTTCCTCGCGCTCCAGTTGGTAGCCATCGCGCTTCCGCGCAATTATTTCCTGGGGTAATCTTTCCATGTTTCCCGTCAATTTCCGTTTGATTCTTCGGATTGTCCAGCTAGATTCATGCTCAACCCTGCAGTGTTCGAGATTTAACGGAGTATCTGTCCTTTACTCTTTAGCAAACGGGAGCTGACCCCCGCCGGTCGCTGTCAAGCCGCCAACCGGAAGACAAAAGCCGACGAGGAAGCACCCACCTTAGACGCAAAAGGCTAAGATCTCCCCTTAAAACGGCACATGCGGGGCCTTTTTTTAACTATTTGAAAACGACCTCATGCTCGAACTACGCCAGCGCATGCCGCCGGGCCCGATCAGCTACCGCGACTATATTGAAATCGCGCTCTACGCGGAGCATGTCGGCTACTACACGAAAGATCGACCACGGGTGGGGCGCAGTGCGGACCACGATTTTTACACCGCCGAAAGCCTGGGCCGGGTCTTTGCCCGGCTGGTCGTCGCCGCTGCCGTCGATCTGCTGCCGACGGGACAGGCCGCACAGAGCACCTTTGTCGAAATCGCCGCCGAGCCGGGGACCTCGCTGCTCGACTGCCTGCCGGAGCATCCCTTCGCCGGCCGGCGGGTCATCCGACAGGGCGAGCCGATCAATCCGACCGGGCCGGTTGTCCTATTTGCCAACGAGTGGCTCGACGCCCTCCCCTTCCACCGGCTCATCTTCCGCGACGGCGCCTGGCGGGAGCGCGGGGTGCAAATCGGTGATGACGATGCCCTCGAAGAAGTCCTGCTCGACGAGTTGTCACCGCCGGTCCAAGCAGTCGCTGCCCGCCTGCCGGAGCAGATTGACGAGGGCTACGAGCTCGACTGGCCCCTCGAGGCCGAAGCGGCTCTGGCCGACTTGCTCGCCCGGGACTGGACGGGGCTCATCCTCCTCTTTGATTACGGGCGCACCTGGACGGCACTCCTGCAGGACCACCCCCGCGGCACCGCCCGCACCTACCGAGGGCACGAAAAGGGGAGCGATCTCCTCGAAACACCGGGCGACCGTGATATCACCTGCGATGTCAACTGGTCGCCGCTCCGGGAGCAGATGGAAACCGCCGGGCTTCGGCAGGTCACCCTGGAGAGTCAGGAATCCTTCCTCGTGCAACGCGCCCAGCGCGCCGCCGAAACTATTGTGACGGGCAGCGCCGGCACCTTCAGCCCGGATCGCCAGACACTCATGGAACTCATCCACCCCGCCAACATGGGCCAGCGCTTCCAAGTCCTCTGGGGCCTGCGGCCTGATCGGACGTAGTGACAAGCTTCCAGCTTGTCGGGCCCCTGTGGACCCATTAGCGAAGCGACTATTAAATTCCAAGGTCTCTGGTGCAGCATCGTGGCAGGCGTCGAGTTTGCACGACTGCTGAAATAAGCGGGAAATCGGCGGAGAACTAAACATCGCAGCGTTTGTTTAATGAAGAAATGTAAAACACTAAATAAAATTGTGAAAAACATTATTAAAAGTTTACTTGACATCCATTGCCACCTATGTTTTCGCTTGTTTCTATGCACGCATCCCGTTCCAAGTCAAAACTCAGGATCGGCTACGTTTTTCTCAGTTTCGCCATTGTGGGGACTATCCACGGGGCCATCGATGTGGATTTTTCTCTATCGCTGAATACCAGCCACGATTCCGGTCTGACCTACACCGATTTGAACCGAGCCGATGCCGGTGTTGACCCGGACAATGGGGGTTCTTTCGTCGTCGGTTTTGAAGTTGATATTTCTGCGGTGGACGGACAACCTGTGGACATCGATCCGGTGGCAGCATTTTGCGCGGAATTAGAAGAGCCGATTTTTGCAGAGTCCTACACCTTCAATCTGGATCCTCTCGGGAGCCTCGCTGCGGGGACGGCCGGTCAGGCTGGCACAGCCAGTTCCAACATTCCGACGGGTGGAATCGGCTCAATGCGGGCAGCCCGTCTGGCCTTCCTTTTTGACCAACACTATATTTCAGACGTCTTGACCGCATGGACAATGACGGACGCCGAGCCGACACTGCATGCCTTTCAGCTCGCTGTGTGGGAAATTACGCACGACACCGGCTTGGATTTGTCCGACACGAATAGTGAAATCTATCTGCCCGCGCAGACGGGCGGCACCAACCCGACTCGTCGGGAAAACGGGCGGCAACTGGCCCAAGCCTATCTCGACAGTGTTGCCACAGCTGAGACGAATGGAGTGATCGACAGCGCTTACCAATCACCCAATTTTGATTTTTTTGCCCTCACCAGTGCGACCGGTAACAATGATGGCGAAAATGCCGGTTTTCAGGATGTGATTCTTGCAGTCGATAAAGAGGTGCAAGTTCCGGAACCTCGTGCAGCTGCTCTCGTGATGGGAATCTTGGCCCTGCTGGCTTCGACGAGGCGGAGACGCCGCTTCGCTGACTGAAACGTAGTGACAAGCTTCCAGCTTGTCGATCCGACCGAGCTAACATGTCGGCAGCTTGCCGGTTGGTCAGTTAGACAAGCTGGAAGCTTGTCACTACATTCTGCCTTATTTACGTATTCAGCCGCTTCCGGAGGGGCAAGGTAACGTCCGGCGAATCCACTGTGGGCGCACTTAAAAATAGCAACCAATTTCCGAAGATAAAGATTTCTGAAAAAACACTTGCCTGCCCGCGACTGATACCTACTTTCCAGCGTTTCATTTTAAACAAGGATCTCCCATGTCACGAATTTGCGCAATCACAGGAAAACGCCCCACCAAGGGTGGCCGTATCATCCGTAAAGGTCTCACCAAGAAAAGCGGCGGTATCGGTACATCGCTCGTCAAAAACACACGTCGGAAGTTCAGCCCGAATGTGCAGCGCGTGCGCGTCAAGCTCCCCAGCGGACAGGTCAAGCGCATGTGGGTCTCCGTCAAGGCGATCAAAGCGGGCAAAGTAACTAAGGCCTAGGTGATCCAAGCCTAGGTTACGCAGGTCACACTTGACCAACTACTGGTTTGTGATCCAGGCGCAGGCGTAGGGCTCCAGCTCGATGACGGCTTCAAGATTGGTGTAAACCGTCCCGCTGAGCAGGTCGCGCCATGACTCCGTCGCAATCAGGTTCAGCTCGACCAACGGGATGGTCTGTTTTTCGGCCGACACGTTGTGCAGGGCGAAGATGCTTTGGTCGCGATCCAGACTCTCCCGCCAAAAGGCAAAGACCTCATTGGAAAAGTGCAGGGTGTATTGGGTGGCGTTGGGATGAAAGCCGGGTTGCTGACGCCGAATCTCAATGAGCCGCTTCATTTCCTGGAAAATTGCCTTGTGGTGACGGCTGTCATCGCCGAGCGCCGCTTCCAGCTCATCGGAGGGCCACCGGTAGCGGTTGATACTGCGTGCGCGGCCGCTCCGGGCCATGCCCTCACGGTCGTTTTCGGTGCCGAGCATGCTGTGAATGTAGATCGCGGGCAGGCCCTCCATGGCGAGCATGATGGTGTGGGCGCAGAGAAAACGGGCGGCTTGGAACCCATCAGCTTCGCCGCCGATCGGGCAAGCCATGGCGCTATACAGGGATATGTTGGCTTCGTAGGGCTTGAGCTCGCCGTTTGGCATGCGCCGCATGGAGATCTCTCCGCCTCCGTCGCGGATCGTTGCGAGCAGGCCGTCCAACTCCTTCGGCGAAAGAAGCCCCTCCGCCGGACGCAGCCCGATGCCGTCGTGCGATGCGATAAAGTTGAGATAGGCCCGCCCCCGGCGGGCCGGGGGCATGGACATCATCCAGGTCTTCAGATGACGGCAGTCGCCGTTCAACACGGCGTGCAGCAGCAAGGGCGGCAGCGAAAAGTTGTAGATAAGGTGCGCTTCGTTGTCGTTGCCGAAGTAGCTCAGATTTTCGCGGTTCGGAACATTGGTCTCCGTGATGATGACGGCATTCGGCTCCAGGTTTTCGATGACGAGGCGAAGCAGCTTGATCAACTCGTGGGTCTGCGCCAGATGCACGCAGGAGGTACCCGACTCCTTCCAAAGAAAAGCGATGGCATCGAGCCGGAAGTAGCGGATGCCTTGCTCGACGTAGAAGCGAATGATCCGGACGATCTCGAGGAGCACGTCGGGATTCCGGTAGTTGAGGTCGATTTGATCCTCGCCGAAGGTGCACCAGACCTGCCGGACGCCATCGACGGTTTCGACCTCGGTCAGCAGCGGGGTGCTGCGGGGGCGGACGACACGCGAGAGATCCTCAAACTCCATCCCGTCGATGAAGTAGCCGCGCCCGGGAGCCTTGTTCTTAACGAAATTCTTGAACCAGGTCGACTCGCGCGAGCAGTGGTTGATCACGAGGTCGGCCATCACGGTGAACTCGCTCTCGATCGCCGCGATGCCCTCCCAGGTGCCAAGTGCCGGGTCGACCGCGGTGTAGTCGATCACAGAAAAACCGTCGTCCGAGCTGTAGGGGTTGAAGGGTAGGATATGGACGCCGCTGAAGGTTTCTTTGAGCTCGCGCACGAGGAAATTGTTGAGTTCACGCAGCGGGGGGCGCCCCTCCCGGACGATGGAATCGCCGTAGCTAATCATGAAAATGTCGGACTGGTCCCACTTGCTGATGCCGAGCCCGACCGATGCGACCTGCTCGGACATATTGGCGGCCTCCAACAGAGCTTCGGTGATCTCCTCGGCATCGTCTTCACCGTAGATTTCCTTGATGTGCAGACTGACCCGCTCGCGGATACGCTGCGCCTTCGGGTGGAGCGCTGGATTGACGACGATTTCCGACCCATGCTCGATGCGATCCGCTTCGACGGCCTCCCGCAGCTGGTGGAGGATATCGGGGACGGCGGAAATGACCCGCTTCCAGCTTGGCATGAAGGGCACGTCCATCGACTTGCTGGGGTCGAGGAAGTCTTCCCCGGCGTTCAGAATGTTTTCGGCGAACACCTCGACGGCGGACCCCTCCGTGTGGCGGTCGTATTTCAGGCCGTTGATCATGGCATCGCTGTGGTAGCTGTCGACAAGATCCAAAGCGATCCGGTAGTAGGCGGCCTTGATCGTTCGCACATGCTCGTGGGAAAAGACCTGACCCTGTGTGGCCATTTTGCGATAGAGCGATTTGGTGATATCGCAGCTCATTTTCGAGAGCCCGCGCGTGCGATCCTCCAGTGAAAGGTCCTGATGCTTGTGGTCGTAGACATCGGCCACATCGACCTGGCAGATCTGGTTGGTCGAGTAATTGCGCTGCATCTCGGAGAGCACGCCCATTTCGAGGCCCCAGTCCGAGGGGATGCGGATATCTTCGATGACATCGAGCTGCATGGAAAACTCGCCGGCCAGCGGGTAGCGGAAGCTGTCCAGATAGTCGAGGTAGTCGTTCGGCCCGCAAACCTTCTTGAGGGCGCGGATGAGCGGCGTGACGAGCAGGCGGCAGACGCGGCCGTTCATCGAGTTATTCGCGACCCGGGCGTAGAAGCCCTTGCAGAATTTATAGCTGAAGGACGGGTTCGCCACCGGATAAATGAGCCGCGCGAGCAGCTCGCGATTATAGGTGGTGATGTCACAGTCATGCAGGGCGACGGCTTGCGCTTTGCCGGAGGCCAGAATATAGCCGAACATATACCAAACATTCCGCCCTTTGCCCGCTTCCTTGGGAGCGAGCCCCTTTTCAGCCAGCAGCGCGTCGATTTTACGCAGGCGCGGACCATTATTCCAAAGCACCTGTGGCTGCTGCGGGAGCGCCCCGAAAAACTCCAAAGCATGCCGGTATTCCGCCTCATTCGAGCGGTCGAGGCCGACGACAATTTGATCGAGATACGGCACCCCCGCGATCTCTTCGAGTATTTTGGTCAACGCGGGCATCTGCAGCTCCGAATAGAGGGAGGGCAGAATCAGAGCCATCGGCCGGTGTTTGCGAAACTGCATGAGATCCGCCTCGAGTTTATCCAGTGGCCGACTGTTCAGCTGGTGCAGCGTGGTAATGAGCCCGTGTTGATGAAAATCACCCATAATCTGTCGTCATTGTTATCGTTTACTGAATTTCGCTAAATCTCGGCCAATAGGGAAAGGATCGCCGCATTCCACCCCGCGCTGGCCGGGTGCGGGGCGTGTCGGACATGCGCTGCCTCCGGCTGGATGCGCGGGCCCTCCGCATGGGGAATGACCACGGCAATATCGGCCGCTTCCAGCATCGCCGTGTCGTTGGCGCTGTCGCCCAGGGCGACCACCTGCCACGCGACATTGGGCTCCCTTTGTTCGTAATACTGCCGGACGGCCTGAACACCATCCGCTTTATCGACATCGCCCATGAGATGCCAAAAGCGGCCCCCTTTGAGCATGCGTATGCCCTGGGTGGCAAGCGAATCGGCGAAGCGAAGGCGATTCGCCTCGCTGTCGTCCCAACGAATCGGCTCGGTCGCCAGACGGGTGCCGGAAGCCTCGGCCTGCTCAGTCGATAGACCGGTCAGGGCGGCCAATTCAGCCGTCGACCAATCGGCGAACCCACGGAACTGGTAGCCCTCCCGAGCCCGCAAACCGTGGGCGACGTCGAGGATGGTTTGGCGTGCAAGGCCTTTAACATCGATGGCGTATTCCCGTGTATCGGGAGCACCACCGTTTTCCGGTAGCGCAACCAGGCCTCCGTTTTCGGCGACAATTGGTGCGCCCGAGTCGAGCGCCGAGGCCAACGGCTTCATCTCCGCCAGCGTCTTACTGGAGTTGAAGACGAGCGGAAATCCGTATGTGCGGAGCTGCCCGATGGCCGGTTCCGCCGCTGCCCAGGAGTAATTGTGGTCGAGTAAAGTGGCATCCAAGTCGGTGACCACCAACAACTTCTTTTGCAGCGACATCAGACCGGGAGCAAGGCAACGAACACAGAGGATTTTGATTGAGGGGAAGAAAGCATGGAGCTTTGTAAGCAGAGTTCATGCCAAAGGGGGTTTCCGGGCCTCTGGCGGAGATTCCAATAAGTTTTTCATTCCCGAAATTCGTCCGTAGCCGAACGCCTTCGCGTTCGGACCGTAGCCGGA
>JAAAPI010000132.1 GCA_009908325.1 Verrucomicrobiota bacterium
TTCGCGATGTCCGCGCCAAGCGTTACTTCGTGAAGCCCGCACAGGCCAAGCGCCGCAAGAAGAAAGAAATGGACTTCAACAACATGCTGCGCGTTCGTTACTCGAACATGTAGCCAGTCCCCGGTTTCCTCCGGCGCTTGCAATCCAGTATTGCATGCCTCGGTGGAGGTTTCCTGATCCATCCCGGTCTGCCGAAAAGCGCCGGGATTTTTTATATGCCCGACATTTTAGATCGCCTCTCACTGTCCACGTGCTGGTGCTCCGACCGTCACACCGACGGGTGCGCCATGGTGGAGGAGATGGTGGGGCTGGGCTTTAAGCGGATCGAGCTGAGCCACGGGATTCGGCTTTCGCTGGTGGCTGGCATACTCGACGCCGTCGAAGCCGGCATGGTTGAGATCTCATCGGTGCATAACTTTTGCCCGCTGCCGGGTAGTGTGCAGTTTCCCGCGCCCAATCTTTATCAGCCTTCGGCCAGCGATCCGCGCGAGGCGGATCTTTGGTATCGCTACTCCATGCAGACGCTGGACTTCGCGGTCAAGGTCGGGGCCGACCGCGTCATCATGCACTCGGGCAGTGTCCGTTTTTTCTTTTGGTCGGCGGAGAGGCGGCTGGAGAAGTGGATCGAGCAGTCCGATGTATCGGCGCACGAACTGGCCGAGAATACCGATTTCCAAAAACGCAGACAACGCGCGATGAAATCGATTGCTCGCGCGGCCAAGAAAACCATGCCGCGAATCGAGGAAAATTACAAAAAGTTGCTTCCCGAGGCGGCGAACCGCGGCCTCAAGCTTTGTCTGGAAAACCGGGAGGGTCTCGAAGAAATGCCCCTCGAGGCTGAGCACGAGACTCTGCTGGCGACCCTGGCCAACCCGCAACACGCCGTTTACTGGCACGATTGCGGGCATGCGCAAATCAAGCACCAGTTCGGTTTGATCGACCACCGTGCCCACCTCGAAAAAATGTCGCCGCGTCTGGGTGGCTTTCACTTGCACGATGTCAGCGAGTCGGGCCGTGACCACCGGCCGCCCGGCACCGGCACGGTCGATTTTGATATGATCGCGGAGTTCGTCCGCCCCGAGCATACACTCGTCCTTGAGCTCAGCCCCAAGCTGACCGTCGAGGAGGTGCTGGCCTCGCGCGATCACGTTGCCGGGAAGCTGGGGTAAGCGAACACGCCACGGAAGTCTCGGGATGTCCGCAAGCGAACACGCCACGGGAGTCTTGGGGCGTTCGCAAGCGAACACGCCACGGGAGCTGTGGCAATTTGTGGCAAGGGAATGGGGTAATGTGCCAAGGTGGCACAATACCAACAGATGCGAAATTTCATAAGATGCTAATAATCAACAAGAAAGCGTATTGGCTTGGGCTGGCATGCGTGATGCAACACAGGATGCGTCAATATCAACCTCAAAAAAGAAAGGAAATAACACTATGAAACTAATACGTTATGCTTACCCACAAACACAGGCAACCGATGCCTTCAATCGTTTGTTTGATCTGGGCGCTCCCACAGCCGGGCGTTTTGGATCGCTCCTGGACGATTTTTTCGGCGCCGGGTTCGATTCCGGCCAACCCGGAGTCGCTTTGAGCGTTCGATCTCGGTCCCGGACGGTGTGGATCTCAATAAGGTTTCAGCCGCCATGCAGGATGGCATTTTAACCGTCACCATGCCCAAGGCCGAAGTGCGCAAGCCGCGCCAGATAACCGTCGATTAAACCAAGCAAGAAAGGAACCGCTACTATGAGCACAGAGTTAAAAACCACTGAACAACCGGAAAAGAAAGCAGCTAAGGCCGAAGCACGCAACTGGCAGCGTCCGCGTTACGACGTAAACGAAAATGCGGAAGCGTTCAGCGTGCGGGTCAGCATGCCCGGCGTGAGCCGCGAGGGGGTCGACATCTCTCTCGAAGAAGATACTCTCACGGTGACCGGCAATCACCGGCACAGCGTGCCGGAAAATTGGCGTCCGCTGCGTCGCGAGCTGTCTTCGGCTGACTACCGTCTGAGCCTTCGGCTCAACGTGCCAGTCAACGAAGCAAAGATCAAAGCGCAGGTGCAGGACGGCATTCTGCTCTTAAATCTACCCAAAGCAGATGAAGTAAAAGCAAGAAAGATCCAAATCAGCTGACGGAGATCGGCTTGATTAATGCGAGAAGCGGTAGCCACCGGCTACCGCTTTTTTCTGGTGCATAATCGGATTTGGACTTGGTAGTACGCCCCTCAGCCCCCGAATTCCTCGAGTCGAGGTGGATCGATTGACTTCTCGCAACCGAGTGGACAATCTCGGCTCCATGACTTTTGCCAATCCAGCCATTTATCTAGTCGCCGCGCTCTATCTCCTGGCAGGCTGTGCAAGCACCCAGCCGCATGCGGAGTTTGTGAAAACAGTCAATTTCAGTGCGCTCGATACGTTCCGATTCAAACATACGATCGTAACTGGCATGGAGTTCCGCGATTCCGAGAAGCGTTTGTTGGAGTCGCTCTCAGAAAGCACGATTACCAGTGAGCTGCGGGCGCTTGGCTTCGAAGAAGTCGCTGCGGAAGCTGATTTTTTTGCTGTGGTGAAGTGGACGAAAGCGGTCAGCACCCCGGCCAATGCGTTCCAACACATCGACCCCTACAGCCAAGTCATGGCCCGTCGTGATGAGGCGACGCGTATTGCGTCACGCCTACACCTCACACTCGAACTTTATGAGACCGACTCGGGGAATCTTTTTTGGCGCAAAGATC
>JAAAPI010000292.1 GCA_009908325.1 Verrucomicrobiota bacterium
TCCATTCAGAGCCCCTGTGAAAGTAGCTTGACCTATCTCGCCATAGTGGCCCGCCGCGCCTCGTCTAAATCACTCAATAGACTCTGATAGCGACTATGCTGAGGCGTTATAACCCCAGTTTGCTGGCGTTCTGGCGAGCTACCGTCATCCCGCAATTTCCGAAAATGAACTGATGCTTTCGTTGGAACAAACGTACCCGCTTCAGGTACCTGGGTCAGGATCGCTCCATACATCACAGGCTCCATAACCTGTAGACGGGTCAGCGTGATAAGGCGCAAAGCACCTTCAACAGATGTCAGCAAATGAACCAAACCGATTTTGCCGCTAACATGTACTGTACCCGATTGGCTGTAGTCGTAATCCTTGCCCTCAGAACTAAGAAATTTGTTGGTCTCGTGGAAGCGGGCCATCTGGCGTGTATCATCCCAAAACACGTGAACGAGTGTTGTGAGTAAGTTCTCCAGATTTGCCATACCTTGCCTGACGGTAAGGTACGTGCCGAGATAAGGGGAAATCTGTTCCTCGGTATATCCGCCAGAGAAAATCGGTTCCGATTGGACCGAAGCAGAAGGGGTAGTCTTGGTGACATCCCCTGAAAAGTTTTTTCCCAGAATTGCCTCTACGATACGGAGAGTTTTCATCGAGAATTCCCCGGAATGTAGCTTGAAGATTGTCGACTGCGCCACCCCCGCTGAGTGAGCAAGCTCGGTAGGTGTACTAATAATGTCGCGGTCTTTGGTCTGCGCCCTTATGACGGCGTTCTCTTGGAGGTGCGTTCTGATCCTATCGCCAATGAGCTTCTTGTCTTCCTTCGACAATCCAGTTCGCATTTTGACCCTCTAACACCCTGAAGAAATCTCGCAGGTTCCTGAACCAACAAACGAATGTCGGAACATTTTGGAATGTTCTGAAACATTCTGCCACATGAAAAGAGAAACTCATAGAGGTTTACAACTTTCAGGAACTTCGCGTGCGGCACTTGCTCGCCTAATCTGATGATGTGGCAGACAGCTACCAACTGGAGGCCACCACATCGAAGATCAGGAAGTCTCGGTGTGTATCGTGGGACGGCTCAACCAACGCCGCTCTTCAAGTGAAAAACTTGTTCGTGGAGGAAACGATCATGAAAAAGGCTATATTCTTAGGTGTCAGCAGTATTGCAGTAGCCGCTTACTTTGTTGCGCCTGTTGTGCTTGATAAAGTTGCTGAGGCAAAAATCAAGCAACTCAACCGGGAAACTGAAGTTCAAGCAGCTCAAACAGATTTGCAAGAAGAAAAGGAGAAAACTGCAAAGGCGCGCATGTCGGCAGAAGGAAAGGCAATGTGCTCTGCTAGCAAAGCAAAAATCAAGGATAACCCCGTGGCCGGGGCGGACAAGGGTACGAAAGCAAATTTAACGCTGACGTCGAAAGTCGAAGCTGATCCGGGACACTTCCTGCTGGCGTCTTCCGCGAAGTATTCTCACGGTAAAGGTCGCTCAGACAAATTGCGTGTCAAGCATAAGGGAAAAGTCACGCCTATCCCCAAACTGGCGGAGACAGCGTTCTCTGACAACTATGTCAAAAGCCTTTCCTACCAAGTGCATGTATGGGACCATGACTGGCACCCGACCACTGCGCGAGGCAACGCCAATTTGTCCATTCAGCAGTACCCGATGGAATGCTTGAAATACTTTGTGCAAGATGGGTTGAAGGTCATTGATGAACTGTCTTCCTAGTGCAACGTATTCGGCAACAACGGTGAGCTCTCTATAGGGCTCACTTTTTCTGTGTTTCCGGGGCCTGTCGGTGTATGTCCAAGCAGAAATGCCAAAGATCGTCAGGCTGGCACCCACGAGCCGGTTGGTAGCCCCGGACGCACGACACCTTTCAACAAACCGATTATTCTTGCGATCGCCTCAAGGTATCTAACAAACCAAAAGCCGCCCTTAGCCGAATGATTGGAAAGCTCGCTAAGTCACCCTTTCCCAAAACGTACAAAACTCCCGTACGTTTCGTACGTTTCTCACCGCGCGCCCTGTTAATGCCACTGGATGCGGGAAAAAATACCGACGCGATACCGACGTTATACTGACGCGATACAGATAGCGATTTTTACGGTTAACCAATAGGTTAGCCCCGATTCGCGCCGATCTCTAAGAAAGGTTACCCCTTAGCCTTGATATTTTGCAGCAGCGGCAAGACCTGACTCATGTCCGGCCCGTGGCTCTGCCCGGTCAGCGCCTTCCTGAGCGGCATGAACAGCCCCCGGCCCTTGCGCCCCGTGGCCTCCTTCACCGCCGTGGTCCACGTGCCCCAAGTCTCGCCGTCATAAGGCCCCTCGGGCAAAAGCGTCATGGCCTCGGCCACGAACTCTTTGTCCTCATCCTCGATCACCGGCTCGGCACCATCGCGGAACATCACCCACCACGCCTCTAAGTCATTGAGCGTGGTGATATTTTCCCGCGTCACAGTCCAGAACCGCTCGGCCTGATCGTCGGGCACACCGATGTCCGCGATCTGGTCTTTCACCTCGTCAAAACTGCGCTCATGCAGGATACGCGCGGTCATCGGATAAAGGTCATTCACGTCAAACTTCGTCGGCGCCGCGCCAAAGCGCTTAATGTCAAAGCCCTCGATCAACTCCGCCATATCGCTGCGCAATTCCACCGGATCGGCCGATCCCAACCGCGCCATCAGGCTCAACAGCGCCATGGGCTCCACCCCCGCCGCCCGCAGGT
>JAAAPI010000053.1 GCA_009908325.1 Verrucomicrobiota bacterium
GCGGGCCACGCACAAGGGCGGCCTGCGCATCCTCGAGGCCGTCGAGGCGGTCAACGCCCTGCAGAAGCAGCTGCTGTTCAACAAGATCGTGCGCCGCTTCGGCGAAGACCTGGGCGGCCGCCACTTCGCCCTGTGGGGCCTGGCCTTCAAGCCCAACACCGACGACATGCGCGAAGCCGCCAGCCTGCCGCTGATCAACGGCCTGCTCGACAACGGCGCGACCATCACCGCCTACGACCCGGCCGCCATGGACGAAGCCCGCAAGGTCATCGGCCCCCGCCAGGGCCTCGACTACGCCGAAGGCCCCATGCGTGCCCTCAAAGACCGAGCTGAAAACCCCAGTCATCTTCGACGGCCGCAACCTCTACGACCCCGAACAGATGACCGAAGCACAAATAGAACACCACCCCATAGGCCGCCCCAGCACCACCAGGCCAGCCGAAGGGGCCAAAATCAAAGCAGTGTAGTCCCGGACGCAGCGAAGCGGAGATCCGGGACCTTCCAACCGAAGGCACCAAATACACCTGTAGTCCCGGACTTGATCCGGGACCTTCAACCTAAAGGCACCAAACACACCTGTAGTCCCGGACGCAGCGAAGCGGAGATCCGGGACCTTGAACCTAAAGGCACCAAACACACCTGTAGCCCCGGACTAGATCCGGGACCTTACACCTACAGGCACCAAATACACCTGTAGTCCCGGACTAGATCCGGGACCTTCCAACAGAAGGCACCAAACCACACGGCAAAGCCGCAGGCGAGCCGAAGAAAAAGGGTTTTCCTGAAACCTGAACCCTGAAACCTGAACCCTTGTTTCAAAACGCATGAACGAACAAACCAACCAACGAACAAACGCACCGACGCCAACAGCAGCCCCAACGCACGACGTCGACCTGGCCCCAAGGCACCTGTGCGACCTCGAACTGCTGACCAACGGCGGCTTCGCCCCCCTATCCGGCTTCCTGGGCGAAAAGGACTACGAATCCGTCCTGACGCAGATGCGCCTGAAAACCGGCGCCCTCTGGCCCATGCCCATCACCCTGGACATCCCGGAAACCCTGGCAAAGCCCCTGGACAACGGCGAAACCCTGGGCCTGAGAGACCCCGAGGGCGTCCTGCTGGCCACTCTCAAGGTCGAAGACATCTGGCAACCCGACCGCCAGGCCGAGGCCGAAGCCGTCTTCGGCACCACCGACACGAACCACCCCGGCGTCGCCCGCCTGCTCGAGCGCACGCACCCCTACTACGTCGGCGGCGAAGTCACCCTGGTCCAGGCCCCGATCCACTACGACTTCGTGCACCTGCGCCACACCCCCGAAGAACTCAAGGCGCAGTTCAAAAAGCAAGGCTGGGAACGCGTCGTCGCCTTCCAGACGCGCAACCCGATGCACCGTGTCCACCAGGAACTGACCTTCCGCGCCGCACGCGAGGTGGAAGCCAACCTGCTCATCCACCCGGTCGTGGGCCGCACCCAGCCCAACGACATCAACCACTTCACCCGGGTGCGGTGCTACGAACACATCCTGGCGCGCTACCCCGAGCAGACCACTGCCCTGTCGCTGCTCAACCTGGCCATGCGCATGGCCGGCCCGCGCGAGGCCCTGTGGCACGCGCTGATCCGTGCCAACCACGGCTGCACGCACTTCATCGTCGGCCGCGACCACGCCGGCCCGCGCAACCCGAGAACGGGAGACGGCTACTACGGCCCCTACGACGCCCAGGAACTCATCCAGCAGCACGAGAAAGAGACCGGCATCACCATGGTCCCCTTCCGTGAGATGAAGTACGTCGAGAGCAAGGCACAGTACCTGCCGGTCGACGAAATCGGCCCCGACGACCAGGTCCGCGAGATCTCCGGCACCGAAGTGCGCCGCCGCCTCACCGAAGGCCTCGACATCCCCGAGTGGTTCAGCTACCCGGAAGTCGTCAAGGAACTGCGCCGCACGCACCCGCCGAAGGCCCAGCAAGGCTTCACCGTGTTCTTCACCGGCCTGTCGGGCTCGGGCAAGTCCACCCTGGCCAATGCACTACAGGTCAAACTGATGGAACTGGGCGGCCGCCAGATCACCCTGCTCGACGGCGACATCGTCCGCAAGAACCTCTCGAGCGAACTGGGCTTCTCGAAGGAACACCGCAACCTCAACATCCTGCGCATCGGCTTCGTCGCCAGCGAGATCACCAAGAACGGCGGCATCGCCCTGTGCGCCCCGATCGCGCCATACACCGCCACCCGACGCGAAGTGCGCGACATGATCCAACCGCACGGCGGCTTCATCGAGATTCACGTATCGACACCGCTGGAGGTCTGCGAACAGCGCGACCGCAAGGGCCTTTATAGGAAAGCCCGCGAAGGCATCATCAAGGAGTTCACGGGCATCTCCGACCCCTACGAGGAGCCAGAGACCCCGGAACTGCGCATCGACACGACCGAATATGAAGCCGACAAGGCCGTGCAACAGATCTTGTTGAAGCTAGAGCACCTGGGCTACCTGGCCGGCGAACCCCAATAGGATCCGGCCGCAATACCTGAATTAGGCAACAGTGGTTTCCCTGAATCCGGAAACCGGAAACCGTAAACCGTTGTTCTCGCTTTTCCTGAACCCTGAACCCTGAACCCTGAACCCTGAACCCTGAACCCTGAACCCTGAACCCTGAAACCTGAAACCTGAACCCTTTTTCCTCTTGAGCTCAACGCAAGAAAAGTCGGCCCGCGAGCTATTCGGCAAGTTCCTTGCCCACCTGGAACCACGCCGCCGCAAGCAACTAGCGCTCCTGCTATTGCTCATGCTCATCGGCTCGTTGGCCGAAATCGTGACGATCGGTGCCGTGGTCCCCTTCATTTCTCTGATGGCTCGCCCGGAGATGGCCGCGGACTATCCGCTGCTGCAAACGCTGTTTTCGCAGCTTGGCTGGCGGAATCCCGACTCGCTGGTCCTGCCCATGGTCATCACGTTCATTGGCATCGTCGCGGCGGCAACCGGCATCCGTCTGCTACTGATCTATGCCAGCAACAAGCTGGTCTTCGCCATCGGCCACGATATCGGCGTCAAACTCTATCGCGTGGTATTGCAGCAGCCCTACGCCTTCCACATTACACAGAACACAAGCGACGTCATCGGCAACGTCAACAAGGTTCAGATTCTTCTTGGGGCCTTTCTCAAACCGGCCATGGAAGGCATCACCGCCGTCATCCTGAGCGTTGCCATTCTCACCGCGCTCATGCTAGTCGACGCCGTAACCGCCCTCACAGCCGGCCTGCTGTTCGCCGCCATCTACCTCGTCGTCATACGCCTGTTCCGCGCCCGGCTAAAGCGCAACAGCAAGATCATTGCGTCGACGCAAAGCACGAGGATTCGCTCCGTACAGGAAGGCCTTGGCGGCATACGCGATGTCATTCTCGACGCCAATCAGGCGCATTACGCCGGCGAGTTCGCCCGCTTCGACGCTCAGTTTCGCAAAGCCCAGGCGGCAAACGCGTTTCTGGGCCAGGCGCCGCGTTTCCTGGTCGAGGCCATCGGAGTATCCCTGATCGTTGCGCTGGCTTACGCCCTATCCCTCCAGCCCGGGGGGCTGGTCGCCGCCCTGCCCACGCTCGCAGCACTTGCCCTGGGCGCACAGCGACTGCTACCGCTGGTTCAAAAGATCTACCAGGCCTGGGCACAATATACGGGCAACTTCAACGTATTCGAGGACGTTCTGGCTTCACTCGACCTGCCGGTCACGGAAATCCCTGTACTCACGACGGAGCCGCTGCCGTTCAAACGTGGAATTCAACTCGAGGAGGTCCATTTCCGCTATGTCGAAAGCGAGCCGGAAGTGCTCCGCGACATCAACCTAGATATCCCCAAGGGCAGCCGTGTCGGCATCGTCGGTAAGACCGGCAGCGGCAAGTCCACGCTTATGGATATCCTTATGGGCCTGCTGGAACCGACCAGCGGACGAATTTTGGTGGACGGTACGCCCATCGACCCGGAGAACCGCGATCGGTGGCGAAAGCGAATTGCTCACGTCCCCCAACATATTTACCTTTCCGACGCTTCGATAACCGAGAACATTGCCCTCGGCATCGGCCCGGAAAAGATCAATGCCAACTACGTGCACAGGGCCGCGCAGCAAGCCCAGATTGCAGAATTCATCGAATCGCACCGCCAAGGATACGACACGCGGGTCGGCGAGCGCGGGGTCCAGCTTTCGGGGGGGCAACGGCAACGCATCGGCATCGCGCGCGCCCTGTATAAGGATGCCGATGTTCTCGTATTCGATGAAGCGAGCAGCGCACTCGACACCGACACGGAAACGGCCGTCATGCATGCTGTCGAACAGCTCGACCCGAATCTGACCCTCTTCATCATCGCCCACCGCGTCCAGACATTGCGCAAATGCGATCTGATCCTGCGGCTCGAAGACGGCCAGGTAATTGCCACCGGGAGCTATAAAGGCGTCGTCGGAAACGAGGCCATACCGATTGCTGACAAAATTCAGAAGTGAGAAGAAACCATCTTAAAGGAACGGCCCCACTTGACAATAGGTGAACCCAGACTGTCCGTACTGCCGTCGACCACAAGGAGCTCTAATTGATGCTGGCGAAACACTCCACACGGAAGGCATGCTCCCAATTAAGGGGACTCCAAACTACACTGTTACACTTACATCAGTTTCCCAGTGGGATATCAAGGTTAGACTCTGTTGGAAAGGCGAAACAATGTGATATGCCGCAACCCGTCGAAAAGGCGGTGACCTCGGAGCCTTTGGTTTCGGTATTTCTGCGGACCAAAGAATATCGGCCGGATACCGGGCACTCCGAAAGACCTCAGCAGGCAGCCGGCGAAGTGCTGTGAAAGTACTCGCCCTCATCCCCGCGCGTGGTGGCTCCAAAGGGATTCCTCGAAAAAACGTCAGACCCCTAGCCGGAAAACCACTAATAGGATGGACCATCGAAGCGGCAAAGAATGCCGACTGTATAAACCGTGTTATCGTCAGCACCGATGATCCGGAAATCGCGTCGGTTGCTCAAGACCTCGGTGCTGAAATCCCGTTCATGCGCCCGCCACAACTCGCGACGGACCACGCGCCGGGCATCGCTCCTGTACTTCATGCCATAGAAGAACTGCCTAGGTTTGACTGGTTGCTACTTTTGCAGCCAACCTCTCCACTGCGCACGAGTCAGGATATCGACGGCATTTTTGAGTTTTGTATGTTGCGCAATGCGCTATCAGCCGTTTCTATCTGCGAGACAGCGAAACATCCATATTGGATGTACCACTTAGACAAATCTGATCAGCTCCGGTCGATTCTTCCCGATGCACCAGAGATCACTAACCGACAGGACCTCCCGCGTGCCTTTTGTTTAAATGGAGCTCTTTACCTCGCGCAAACAGATTGGATTGTCCAAAATCGCAAACTGATTGGACCGTCAACGCTTGGGTACCTCATGCCGACTGAGCGCTCCGCAGACTTGGATACTGAATTCGATTGGTATCTGGCTGAGCAACTTATTCAGAAGCAAGAAACATTGCAGAACCGCCAATGTGACTATTGAGCGCTGACCCAACTAGGCATTAAAGGGAGCACGATCGTAGTGCCGATGCGCCTTAGCGTCTAGGTTATGAGAAATAGAAAACTTCGGGAGAATATCTGTGTCGTGGGTGCTGGCGGACAAGCTCGGGTAGTCTGCAGCATACTTTTGGCGCAAGGATATTTTAATGTTGTCGCAACCATTGACATCGAACCACCTGAGAAACCCAGCACAATATTCGGAATCCCAATTATCGGGGGCGATGACTCGCTTCGTCATCTTGCCAAAACGGGAACCCGTCTAGGAATAGTAGCAATTGGCAACAACGCAATTCGGCGGGCTAAGTACTACAATCTATTGGAAGTTGGCCTCAAAGCGGAAAACGCCATACATCCTTCGTCACATGTCTCAAAAAGCGCTGGTCTCCAAGACGGGATAACCATAGCGCCGGGGGCCATTGTCACAACGGACGTGTTTTTGGGTGCCAATTCGATTATTAATTCTGGCGCCGTCATCGAGCACGGAAGCTCGGTAGGGAAGCATTCCCATATCGCACCTGGCGCCGTCGTTGCTGGAGAAGTTACAATCGGTGAAGGTGCCTTTGTAGGAATCGGAGCAGTGTTGAAAGAGCGTATAAGTATTGGCACAGGCGCAATTATCGGTGCAGGATCTGTGATTTTGGAAGACGTACCTGACAATGCGCTAGTAGTTGGGGCTCCTGGAAAAATTATTCGATTCAATTCTACACCGCATGCAACAAAGAAATAGAATTTTTAATAGTGCGTGATTCCAGCGTTGTTTCAATAATTGCAGAAGCCGGCGTTAACCACAATGGCGATTTCGACCTTGCGAAGCGACTCGTTAATGTCGCGGCCGAGGCGGGAGCTGACTTGGTCAAGTTTCAAACCTTCTCTGCTAAACAGATCGCAACTCAAAGGGCACCAAAGGCTGAGTATCAGACACGCACGACCGATCACAGCCAGTCTCAATTCAACATGCTTCAGAAGCTGGAACTTTCCAATGAGATGCACCACGCGCTCATTGCTTACTGCCAAAAATGCGGCATAGGCTTCCTTTCCACGGCATTCGACATTGCCAGTCTGGACTTTTTGGCATCGATCGGTCCGGACAGGTTCAAGATCCCGTCTGGGGAAATTACCAACCTGCCGTACTTGCGCCATGTCGGCGCCTTCGGCAAGCCGGTTGTCCTTTCCACTGGAATGGCAACACTAGGGGAAATCGAGGATGCGATCGAAGCGCTGGAAGCTGCGGGCACGCCGCGGGCGCGGATCACTGTCCTGCACTGCAATACCGAATACCCAACGCCGATGTCAGACGTTAACCTGCGCGCCATGTGCAACATCCAAAAGGCTTTTGGCGTATCGGTCGGCTACTCAGACCATACGGAGGGCATCGAAGTCCCCGTAGCCGCCGTGGCGCTCGGTGCGACAATTATCGAAAAGCATCTGACCCTAGATCGCAACATGCCGGGTCCCGACCACAAAGCCAGCCTCGAACCCGACCAATTCAAGGCCATGGTAAGCGCGATCCGTAACATCGAGCAGGCGCTTGGCGACGGCATCAAGCGTCCGAGCGCGAGTGAGGCCAAGAACAAGACTATCGCCCGGAAGTCTTTAGTGGCAGCCAGGCCGATTCGGGCTGGGGAGCCTTTCACAGCAGAAAACGTCGCTGTCAAACGCCCCGGCAGCGGCCTCTCGCCGATGCGTTGGGATGAGCTTATCGGACGTATTGCAAGCCGCGACTTTGCCGCCGACGAGTTAATCGAGATTTGAAGAAGGTCTGCATTGTTACCGGCACCCGCGCGGAGTATGGTTTGCTGCGCTGGGTCATCGAAGGGGCCCGTCTATCGCCCGCGCTGGAGTTACAACTAATCGCAACCGGCATGCATCTGTCGCCCGAGTTCGGAATGACCGTGGAAGCGATTGAAGCCGATGGCTTTCAGGTCGATCGCAAGGTCGAGATGCTGCTAAGTTCGGATACGGCCGTTGGCGTGACCAAGTCGATGGGCGTCGGCATGATAGGCTTCGCCGACGCGCTGTTTGAATTGCAGCCCGACCTGATGCTTATTCTGGGCGATCGCTATGAGATTTTCGCTGCTGCCGCAGCGGCCACGATCGCTGGTGTGCCAATTGCGCACCTTCATGGTGGCGAGACAACCCAGGGCGCATTCGATGAATCGATCCGCCACAGCATCACAAAGATGTCGCACCTGCACTTTGTCGCAGCAGACGAATACCGGCGTCGAGTTATACAGCTTGGTGAACAGCCGGATCGCGTATTTAATGTCGGCGGGCTGGGGATCGACAGCATCTTGCGCCTGAATTTGCTCAACCGGAATGACTTGGAAACCGCCCTAGGCTTTAACCTGGCATCCCGTAACCTGATGATTACCTTTCATCCCGTGACACTAGAGCGTGGTACCAGCGAAAACCAGATGGAAGAACTTCTTGCGGCCTTGGCGGAGCTGAACGATACAGGACTTATTTTCACCATGCCTAACGCGGATACCCAGGGACGCGTGTTATTCAAGCAGATCGAAGATTTTTGCACGCGTAACCCGCGAGCACGCGCGTACACGTCTCTTGGGCAACTCAGATATCTCTCCTGCATCAAGCATTTCGACGGCGTAGTCGGTAATTCATCCAGCGGACTAGTTGAGGCTCCGAGTTTCAAGAAGGGAACCGTTAACATCGGCGACCGCCAGCAGGGGCGGCTACAAGCTGAAAGCGTAATAAACTGCGCGCCCGACCGAAAGTCGATCAGCTCCGCCCTCAATCAGCTTTTTTCGGCGCAATTTCAAGATCACCTCGACATAACACAAAACCCCTATGGCGACGGTGGTGCAAGCGACGCCATCATTGCCGTTCTAGAGAAGTCGAGTCTGGATGGCATTTTGAAAAAGAAATTTCACGATTTACCGCAACGATGATTCAGCAAGCAGATTTCTTAGGAAAAATTCGAACGACGCCAGATTCCTAGAAGAATCTACGTGCTCTTACAAAAGTCGACATTTGGGTTCGATCCTGCTTCCGTCTTTTATCGTTCTCGCGTCAGTTCTCGCGGCGACCTCGGAAATCAGACGCACGTATCCTAGGCTTGCATGTATTCCTTGCCAACGAGCAGGTTTGCAAACGCGATACATAGGCAAAGGCGATTGCGATTGTTGGCCAGTCCTCGGTTGCGCACCTTGTTATAGCCAAGGATGCCCTTGAACCAGCAGAATGGGCGCTCGAATTTTGCCCTAATGGAGACCTTGTTGGCCAAGAGCGAGCTAGTATTGAGCAAGAGCCGCTACCTCTGGCTTCAGCGCCGCGACTCATGATCGACAGGAACTTCATCCGTCTCACGTCGCTCAACTCCGCCAATTTCGAGACCGTCCGCGCCTGCGCGATTACTTCACGGCTGGAACCGGCTAAGAAGGTCGCGTGAACGGTGCAGGCCGATCCCGAGGCTATGCCGAGGGCCGTCGCCACAGGTGACAGCAATGCGCTTGTAGAAGTTTTCATCACCATGCTCCAGACGATCAAGCGCGAAACTGCGGATTTCGGAACAACAAAAGATCCAAGGCATTTACTCCCATCTCTGTGACGTCGATCCCTTCCCAGCTGCAATCCGAGAAGGACTGCTATCCACTCGATTCAATGAAGAGGCGCATTAATCAGCAGTGAACAACACCATGCCTACGTTAAAATGGATATATCTGGGAAAGTTTTTGATAAAGCCTCTATATGAATGCGATAAACAGATCTCAACCTACTCTTAGCGCGCTTTCTGGTAGCGATGCACTTGCTGTTGTCTCCACTGGTCTGCAGTACCTAAACACAGTCGAATCAGTAAACCACTTCAAGTTGGTTCCCGATAGGCTAATTATTCTTGACCGCGGACTAAAGGACGACTTCGAGTGCTTGCCAGATTTTCACCTTTGGGGCAACGTCCACAAGATATCTCGTCCAGCCAGCCTTCGGAAAACCCCTGAAAACCCCAGCCTAAAGCTCGCGCATCGAGCGATTCTGGATTTAATGACGGCGTTCCGTCTGCGGAAAACCCTACCAAAAACCTATCGACCATCGGTTGTCGTAATTGGCAGAGCCAGCAATCCTTGGCATCGGCATCTGGCAAGCCTAACCACCCCTGATCAGGTAATCGTTTGCGATGACGGTGCCGCTTCCGTTAACAACGGTCAGCATATCGGATCCAATATTCATCTAGGACGCGCTTTCTTATTGACCAACAAAATCCTTCGTCGCAGATGCACGGATCTAAGAGAGAGTAATATCTTTACGGCTTTCGCGGAAGATCCCCATGCATCTAACGTATTTCGGAACAACTATTCTAGAACGCGGCTCTGCTTTGAGACTCGATCGAAGGAAAAACAGCTTTGGTTTATAGGCCAACCCCTATATCAAGACGGCTTCTTTAGAGCAGATGTCTTCTCTCGATTAATGGATAGGATTGGTTCTATTTACGACGGCTTAGAGCTTATCTACTTTTTGCATCCCCGGGAAAAACTATCCCGCATCAAACTGTTGTTGGACCCGGAGCGATGGCAACTTCGACAAATTAACCGGCCAATGGAAATTGCAATAGCGGAAAGTGCTGTTTGGCCAAGTCAACTCGCAACCTTTTATTCTAGCCTAGCCAAGACCATTCCTCTAATTTACGGAGGAAGGTTACCAGTTGACGTATTCGAGCCTTACTCAGATTTGATCAGTTGTGATACTCATAGAAGAAGCGCCGTTGCGAATGTATACCGAAGCTTTAAACAGGAACTTACACCACCGCACAAATTCATAACCATAGGCGCCGACTTGACCTCAAAATAATGGTAGTCGGCTACGGTATTAACCGTTACGAGAGCCGAAACTTCAACTGCCTCGCAATTAATTCCATTGCAAAAGAGCAAGTCCTGCTCGAAGGACTTCCGGGTTGTCAGTATCTAGCAAGCGCATCGTACACCTAAGATATAGCACTGAAATCACTGATCGGAATATACCTCTTTCACCTCGAGCATCCCGCAACGTGACGCTCTGTTCAGACTTTTTGCTTCGCAAGCCTGCGGTGATCCATCGCTCTCGTTACCTCAAGATCCGGTGATTTAGTGAAATCAATTTTATCGGCCTAAATTGTTGGCCCGCCGATATTGGATCCACTCGGAATCCAGCTCAGCAGAAATTTTCGATCCCAATTTTCTATAGTTTATAAGTATCACGGCACATCCAGGATTTCTTTTCGACGATGCGACAGATTAGGATTTCGCGGCGCAAACCGGCTCCCTTTTTTCTCGGAATCGGAGCCCAGAAGGCGGGCAGCTCGTATCTTTATGAATGTTTATCACAGCACCCGGAAATCACCCTGCCTCCCATAAAAGAGCTCCACTGGTTCGATGAGGCCGAAGGCCAATATGCGCGAAACCTTAGAGAGCGATTTCGTTTGATGAAAGTGCCCCGTAACAGAAGATGGGTGAAGGTGCTTGCGATGTCTGGGTCTAAACGCCTTGTGACTTTTGACCTTCCATCAGCTTTTTGGATTTTTAAGTTCATGCTGCTAAACCGTGAACTTACTGAATCGGCAGTGGCGGCGTATGTGAGATTAACCAGGCACGTATTCCGGCCGAACGTTACGGGTGATATAACGCCGTACTATGCAGCCCTTAGGCCTTCCACAATCCGCTTCATTCGTCGCTATATCCCGGATGCACGCATCCTATACATTTTAAGGAACCCCGTCGATCGCGACTTCTCAGAGCTCTCGATGTACGCTAGAGATCATCAGCTACGTCAACTCTCCGACATCCCTGCTGCATATGTAGACAGAGTTATCGATGGCGGTATCCACTCTAACTACCTTGGGAACCTAATAAATTGGGTCGATATCTTCGGGCGACAAGCAGTTCACGTGGAGCTCTTCGAAAGTTTGACGGAGGAGCCGCAATCGACCCTCGGCCGAATTCAAAGCTTCCTTGGGGTCTCCAAGTGTGATATTGGAAGCAGGGCCCCCCATGCTCGAGTAAACGCGAGTAAGCCGATCGAGATCAGTAGCTCGGGTCGTTTGGCTCACGTAAGAAGGTATCAAAACGACATTCTGGCACTGGCTGAGTACCTTAAGATCTGGCCTCATATACCAGTTGAACGCGTGAGAGGCTGGTCAAGCGTAAAAACTAAGGGAACTTAACCACTCTGAAGCTTCTATCAATACCAATTGCCACCGCCGTATTCAAAGGCGCCCTCTTTGAACCGATTCGAGCTGCTAGAACCGCTATGCACTAACACGTCTGTGACCTTCTTGTCGGTTGTTCAGTTTAGGCTAAAGCAAATTCCAATGTCCTGCTGTTATACCTGAACCTGACGTTTGGCCGTTGCACCTAATGCCTTAATTTTCTCAGGACGCCTACAACGTTATGGGAGTTTAAGCGCAACCCTATGCTAGCCAAATGTTCATTGTCTTGGCGTTATGTCGAAACTTATAGGCCTCACAACTGAAGGTGGACGTGAAGTGTTGAGTGATAGCGCGCGTTTTAGGAAATGCACTTTCCGACAAAACTTGGGCTTTCGCAATCTGGCGAGACTCCCTCTAACCCCGAGGCGATCAATGCATTCTTGAACGCCTGAAACATAACCTAATAATCCATACCTAGAAGTGACCAATCGAACAAACATTCTTTTCCTGGGAGATTTTGCTCCAAATGAGAAGCAACAGCTTCTGCTTCATACAAACTCGACTGGGCTTTTGGACGAGCTTGTTGGCGAGCGAACGTTTGATCATTTGGCAATAAATCTAGAAGCTCCGATAACCAAGAATGTAAGTGCGACGCCAAAGACAGGTCCCGCCCTGAAGCTGCGCCCGTGCATAGTGGACACTCTGAAGGCCTCCCGTATAACAATCGCTTCGCTTGCCAACAATCATATTCTAGATTTTGGCGAGGCGGGGGTGTTGGATACTATACGCGAACTTGAATCACAGAGCATATTCTGCCTAGGAGCGGGAAGGGCATTGGAGGAGGCAACGAGACCAATCGTTTTGACCGATAAGGCTAAGAATGCAATGACCGTGGCGATTATTGCAGTAGCCGAATCGGAGTTCAACATCGCGACGAAAAACTCTGCTGGCGCGGCGCCCCTTGACGTCATCGATAACGCACGGGCGATCCAAGATCTCAATGCTGAGCATGACCATGTAGTTGTCTGCGTGCATGGTGGAGTTGAGCACCTTGCAATCCCACCGCTACATTTACGCAAGGCGTGTCGGTTTTTTGTGGAGCAGGGCGCGAGCGCGGTAATTTGCAGTCATACACACTTGCCTGGCTGCTATGAGCGCTATCAGGGCGCTTTTATCTCTTACGGGCTGGGCAATCTTCTGATGAAGCCCAGGCCCGCAAAGCAAAATTGGAACTACGGCTACGCAGTTGCGGTCTCCCTCGGACAGCAAAAGGGCGTAACTGCCGAATTGTTGCCTTATGTTATGAAGCCCGAAGAGGCACGTGTCGAGCCAATGTCTGATTCAGACAAAAGCGCCCTCTTTATTGAACTTACTCGTCAGAACCAAATCCTCGAGGACGAGAATATGCTACGCGAAGCTTTGACTCGCTTTTATTCGCGAAAGAGGAGAAGTCACGTATCCCTATTTACACCAAAATTTTTACGAACGCTTTCCAGACTGCCAGGAGGGCAGGACGTCCTCTACAGAATATTTCAGTCAAATATCACTGGGAAAATCAATACAATCAGGAATCCCTCGCACCGCGAGGCGTTGCTAGCCAATCTAAGGTCATTAGAGAGATATTGGTGAGTGGGATTAATGAATTCCGACTGCACGCCCTTCCAGAATTGAAGGCCTAGAGCATTGCGGCAACTTTCATAGAGAAAACCCCGGGCGATAGACAGTGCCTAATAAGCGACTAATTAATGTGAGCCGACCACCTAGCTCAACTAGTCCACGCGTAAGGGATCGCGTGTTTACGGCTCTGCTCGCCGTGATGATTTTCGCCACAATCCTAGAAAATCATACAATATCTAATGTCCCGTTTCTTCGGACGCCTTTTGCAATAATCGGCGTTACCTTATCGGTTCTCTGGCTAGCAATCCACCTCAAAAGCTTAAAGCTACGTAACGGTCCAGAGCTTCGCGCTATGTTGATGCTCTGTATTTTTAGCCTAATATGGCTGCTTAATTATGCTACAGATCCAAATCAGAGGTTACTTACGGCATTTTCGTATTTTATGGGTTTCGCGCAACCAGTCATACTATTCTTTATTGTATCTGACCTGATTAGGCGAATGGAGATCACCTACCTCGTATGGTCGTTCTTCATCCTAATGACGCTGCTCATGGCTTTCTTAACTTTGTTTGTTCCGGGCTTGTCTGTTGAAGGAGGGGACGGTCGTTTCGGCCTCGCTGGAATCAACCTCAATCGTCTTGCGTTTGCATATGCAATGTCGCTACTCACATTGTTCTGGCTCATCCTGCGCTATCCACGAGCAGTTTTCAGGGGCCTGTGGACTCCGCTTATCGTGGGAATAGCTACCGCCCTGATTTCCTGGTGCTTTATAGCAGCCGGCAGTAGAGGCGTTTTCCTTGCGTTTTGTGGAGGCCTAATTTTGCTGGCCTTCTTAGAACTCGATCGAAGAACCATACCATCGTATATATTTCTCTTTCTGCCAGGTCTTGCTGGCTTTGTATGGGCTATTCTAGAGAGCGGTGTCATCCTTAATCGTTTGGCGCAGGCGCTTGAGGGGGCGGATATGGGCATGCGAGATATCCTTCTGCGCCAAGCAATTGATCTTGCCTCACAAAGCCCATGGACAGGGCATTCTTATACGTACTACAGTAAATTGGGAATAGCCAGCGGTCTGGGCCGACCAATTGATGTGCATAACGGCATATTCCAAATCGTCCTACCTCTTGGCTACCCTGCCCTATTTATCTGGTTCTGGTTTCTATCGTCACTTGGAACACGCCTTTGGAAACAACGTCGCAACCCTACCGCCCGGTTGTTTTTCATTTTATTCTGTTTCAATCTGGCGTTCATGTTGATCGGAGGAGTCGCGAGCAATACGACCTTCTGGATTTTTCTAGCCTGCGCAGCGAACGCACACTCTGCAACACCAGCATCATTAGACTACATAGCTAGAAAGCTGCGCAAGTCTCAACCAACTAATCACTCGCGAACTAAACAGGTCCAGAATTGAAGCAGGAGCGTACGATATGACATGTAAATCAGCCAACATAGTCTATATCCAATCTCTAGGCCACAGCGGATCGACGCTTCTAAGTCGTCTTTTCAATCTTCACCCCAACGCGTTTTCTATGGGCTCATTTAGGGAACTTGAAATTGATCACGCTGATGACATCGATACACTGTGCGGGTGCGGAAAGCACCCTAGTGAATGTGTCGTATGGCGCAGAGTCTTTGAACATTTCGTCGAAAGAGGTCAGGGTTGCTTCAGGAGCTCTACTGGCGGGCTTGGTAGACAGCAGTTTTTGAGGTCAATAAGGGTTATTGACAGCCTCGCTAGAACAACGTCTTCCACGCACATATGTGAACTAACACATGATGGCAGACGCGTTCAGGGGTATGCCGAACGAATTCCGGAGCGAACCGTGATGATTCACTTTGTGCGTGACCCAAGGGCTATTTACAGAAGCTATCTACGTTTAATTAATCCGCCAACGAAACTTGGCAGGTTCTCCCTAGCAGTCAAAATCGCACGCTTCTACTTTCGCAGGAATATGTACACTCTTTTCCTAAAGCGGAAATATTGTAAAAGAGGGCTGCGATATATCAGAATTCGCTATGAAGATCTCTGCGATGCGCCCGACCAACAGATGCACGACGTTTTCCGCACCTGCAAACTGGAACCGCTTACGGTCTCTACCGCCTACCAGAACGAAGTTAATCATATAATCGGTGGCAACGTAAATCGCTTCAAACCGCTCGGGTCGGTACGGGATGAGCGGAAATTCATGTTTGAATTTTCACGCAGCCTGTTCTCGTTCGTAACCCTCCTTAATCTGCCGATGATTCTTGCCTTTCGTTATCCCGTACTTAAAACAACAAATGCTTAAGTTGGGCCTAAACCCTTTCAATAAAAAGGGGCATCAAATTTGCCCCTGGCTTGGTAGGTTTGAAGTTCATTGATGGTAGCTCCTCACCATATACTTGACTTGCTCGTCTCTAACTCGCGCATCTAGCTTAGCCGCGAGCATCTTATAAATTGGATCACACGATTGGTCGTCAAACACTAAGAGACTCGCCGTTATCCAAGGCTCGCTCATTTCAAAACAACGATCAACTATTTCAATGAAGAGTGTTGCAATCAGGTCTTTCGGCCGTTTTTCATCCGGGTGGGCTAAAGCTTTCAAACTGAGAGGCTTTAAGGTACATTGGGTCGATCCATTTGATCCAGATGCGCTTGAAGTTATCCGAAAATGCGATGCATTCTTTTGCACGATCAGCCAGGATCGGCCTGAGGATTTGAGATTTTTGCCGAACTTGCTTGATGCGCTCGAAGCGACAGGCCACCCAGTTTACCCGGACAGGAGTATGCGGCGTGCATTTGATGACAAGCTCATGCAGCATTGGTTGTTTAAATTGCTTGGATTCGATACCCCGGCTGCTTGGCTGTTTTTTGATATTAAGTCGGCACTTAAGTTCATCGATTCCGCTAGATACCCAATGGTGTTTAAGCTCGCGCGAGGCGCCGGTTCACAGAATGTTCGACTTGTCTCAACCAAACACGAGGCGCGATCACTCGTGATGCGCATGTTTCGACGCGGGCTCAAGACTTATCCCCCTGTCCAGACGTTTTCAAACGCTGTAAATGCAAAGCGCAAAGAAGGATTTAGGATCCGTGATGCCCTTCGTCTTATTAGATCCTCTTTCCGCCTGTTAGCAACTTCTTTTTCGACTCGCAATAGGGAGCACGGTTATGTTCTTTTCCAGGAGTTTATTGGTGGCAATGAATGTGACTATCGCGTAACTATTATCGGCGACCGGGCCTTTGTGTTCTATCGGAGAGTTCGAAACAATGATTTTCGGGCATCTGGTAGTGGACGGCTTAGTTATCCTCCGCCCGATTCCGTGGATCACGATTTGTTGTCTGCGGCTTTCATAGTCCGAGATCGACTTGGCTGTTCAATGATTGCAATGGACTTCGTAAAAGACTTTGCCTCCGGAGCATACCTTCTACTTGAGCACTCTTTCTCGTTCGTTCCGGAGCCAGTCGGCAACTGTCCTGGCTTTTTCGATCGCGATTTACAATGGAACCCCACTGTGCAGGATCCGGAATACTGGATGGTCGATGACTTTATATCCGCTACATTTGAAAACCAAGTCTCAGATGCGATCGAGCTTGATTCAGACACACCTACGAGCTAAATAGACTGTGCGTGTTGCACTCGTTATTTCTGCGCTGGCACGGGGCGGCGCTGAGCGTCAATTAATACAATTGGCAATCGGTCTTTCTAATCTTGGCGAGGAAGTCCAAGTTTGGTGCTATGGGGGTGCAAGTGAGATCGATGATGAGCTTCGCGAAGCCGGCGTTTTGGTGCGCAACTCTGAGGGATCTCGAGCCAGTAAGTTTCGGGTGTTGCGCCAGTGGATCCGGAAGTTCAATCCGCACGTTCTCCACGGCTTCATGAAACGCGCATCAGCTCTTTTGCTTTTGTCAAGAGGAGCTCGTTTTCATCCTGTCGTTATAGCCAGTGATCTCTCCACTGCCACCTATGGCAAGCGGGATCTGACCCTGTGGCTTTCGCTGGCGCTATTCGTGCTCGCTCAGCGTGTAGCGACCCAGACCGACCTGAATCGCCGAAGTCTCGAGCGCCTGGCGCCTTGGCTTCGGGGAAAGATACGAGTAGTTCGCAATGGCCTTGATCTCGGCAGGTACGAGCCCGCGTCGGACCCGGCCAATGCGACGCCTTTTCGCTTCCTGGCTGTAGGTAGCGTTTATGGCGTCAAGAATCCAGTGCGTGCCGTAGAGGCAGTCGCCATAATGAGGGACCAGGGTCGTAGCGATTTTGTCCTAGATTGGTATGGTAGGCTCGGTTTGAAGGGAGACGACGATCCTAGTGCGGAGTACCTCGAATGCAGAGATAAGATCGAATCCCTAGGCTTGTGTGAGTATATTCGGTTTCATGGTGAAAGCAGTCAAATATCAGTTGCCTACCAAAAGTCCAATGCGTTGATTCATCCCTCACTACAGGAAGGCTTCCCCAACGCCGTTGTTGAAGGAATGGCATGTGGATTACCCATGGTGGTCAGTCGGGTCTCGGATCTGCCGCTTGTAGTAAGGGAGGCCCAAAATGGATTTGTCTTTAACGAAACGGATTCTAAAGATATTGCCTCGGCAATGGCTGCGATGATGGATACGCCGGCGAGCGAACGGGCGGCGATGGGTCGGCGATCTCGACACCTTGCTGAGAAGTGGTTCGGCCTTGATCGCTTTGTGTCTGAATACCAGGCGCTCTACGCAGAGCTTTTGCAGGCGCGATGAGTGGTTTTTGGGTTGAACTAGCGCGGCGAGTTCTGCCTCGTTCGTTACGGCATGGCGTCCAGCGAGTGGTGGCTTTGCCAGAACTGAAGCGCCGTTGGAGGCAGCAGCGCGAGCCGCTCTCCCACGTTACGTCGGGGGACCTGAATCGAACTGGCTGTAGCCGGCCACTAGGCATCCTTGCCAACCGCAGTCAATATCATGCCTTATATATTCGTGCTTGTCTGGATATGGGCGTGCCATTCCGGGTTGTTGATATCGACGTAGACGACTGGCTTGATGCCATTGCGCGAAGCGGTTGCAATTGCTTCCTGGTATGGCCCGATGCGACGGAGTCACCGTGGG
The DNA here is from genome assembly GCA_009908325.1 of Verrucomicrobiota bacterium. Taxonomy (GTDB): domain Bacteria; phylum Verrucomicrobiota; class Verrucomicrobiia; order Opitutales; family Coraliomargaritaceae; genus Thalassobacterium. The sequence goes on from JAAAPI010000053.1 coordinate 18,369, forward strand.
CCCAACTCTTCAAGGACCGATGCCAATTGATGGAACAAGAGCTCGGGTTGAAATTATACCCGGACAGTTCAGAGTGCTGGGTGTATGAGAACAAGATCCGAATGCGTGACTGGCTGCAAGTAAGCGGCTTCCCTCATCCACGCACCTGGGTCTTTTCCCGACGGGAACACGCAGAAGCCTTCGCTGCAGACTGCGAACTGCCGGTGGTATTCAAGACCGGGTTTGGTGCTGCAGCTACCGGTGTCAAAGTGGTCCGAAGTCGGCGTCAGTTGCGTCGAATAATTCGTCGGAGCTTCGGTCGTGGTCATGTTCCGGCGGGTCACGACATGCGGGACCGCGAGTGGGACAGGATATTGTTGCAGGAGTTCATACCGGATGCGATCGAGTGGCGCATGGTTCGTATTGGCGATTCCTACTTTGGTCACCCCAAAGGCCGTCTGGGGGATTTCCACAGCGGCTCCGGTCGTGTGGACTGGGCTGTACCCGAACCACGGCATCTAGAATTGCTGCATAGGGTCACTCAACATGGCGGCTTTCGAAGTATGGCAGTCGATATATTCGAAACGATCGATGGTCAGCTATTGATCAACGAACTACAAACGGTGTTTGGGGCCAGTACCTCGATTGATCAAATGCGAGTGGAAGGCAGGGCCGGCCGAATGCTGCGGACTCAAGACGGCGACTGGCGCTTTCAGGAAGGAGACTTTGCTCGTAATGCGTGTGCTAACGCACGGGTGCTGGATTTGCTTTCTGCAACGGGCATGGCGTCAGAAAGCTACTTGCGTGAAATGAGGGTTTCTGGGCAACACGATGCCTGAGTTGAAGGAAATAGTGCGTACATTGGCCACACATGCTGTTGTGTACACGGGCGTAACAACCCTGGGACGAAAACTGGCAGATCGCAGTGGGGCACTTATCCTATACGGTCATCGCGTAAGCAAGGACGACGAGGGCTACATGCAGGGTCTCAATCCTGCATGGCTGGATCAGCAGCTGGCCTATCTGACCCGGCATTTCGAAGTCATTTCGTTGGCGCAACTGGTTAAAGCGCTGCGGTCAGACCGTGGCGTCCCCCACCATTCTGTCGTTTTGACTTTTGATGACGGTTTCCGCGATAACTACCAGAAGGCGTTCCCTCTGTTCGTAAAACATAGAGTTCCCGCGACAATTTTTGCCGTAACTGGCGACTTAACAAACGGCGATCTTCCCTGGTCTCAGAGACTCGGTTATGTGTTTCAGAAAACATCGGAAGCTCGTTTAGTTCATTATTTGAACGGGTATGAGGAACTGACACTGGACACTCCGGAGAAACGAAAGTCGTCCTATCGCCGAATCAAACAACTAATTTCAAAGATGCCGCGGGAAGAGCGTGACAGCGCCATTCTTGACCTTTCCCAAAAGCTATCAGTTGATCCACCTCGCAATCGAATGATGACTTGGGATCAGGCCCGTGAGATGCACGCAGCCGGAATTGAGTTCGGGGCGCATACGTATTCCCACCCTCTACTAGCGGAAATGACAACCAAAGAGGCGTTGTGGGAAATTAAGAAGTCGCGGGACGATCTGAACCGTGAGCTTGGGGTCAGCCGCCCAAGCTTCTGTTTTCCGGCAGGCAGTTTGAATCGAAAGCTTCTAGCGCGGGTTCCTCACCTGGGTTTCTATTGCACCTTTGTTCCGGGTCAAGGCATCCGCATTAATAATTCTCACAGTGTAAATCCCTACACCCTTTCACGTACTGGATTACCAAATGCACCGGCCCCATACCTCGAAGCGGAACTTGATGGTCCGTTTCACGCACTTCGCCGCCTCGTAGGTCGAACATAACTCCAGTTACTTGAGAACTCTCTGTACTCCGCCTTGTTTTCTATGAGAATCATCTACCTCCACCAATACTTCAATACCCCGTCAATGCACGGTAGCACTCGATCTTACGAGATGGCGCGCCGGCTCGTTGAGCGGGGCCACTCGGTGGTGATGGTGACTTCTTGGCGCGAGCCGCGCGAATCGCGTGATTGGTTCGTAACAGACGAGGATGGCATCGAAGTGCACTGGCTGCCGGTACCCTACGGAAACGAGATGAGTTACCGTCAGCGTATTCAGGCATTTTTTCGCTTTGCCATCGGTGCGGGCCGCCGTGCGGCGGGGCTAAGTGGCGACGTGGTTTTCGCTACCAGTACACCTTTGACGATCGCCCTGCCCGGCGTCTGGGCCGCTAGGCGCGGCAAGCGTCCAATGGTCTTCGAGGTCCGTGATCTCTGGCCGGAGATGCCGATCGCGATCGGTGCGATTCGCAATCCCCTGGCTATCTGGGCAGGCCGAAAGCTGGAGCGCTTTGCCTACCGCAACTCGAGTCGGATCGTTGCCCTGTCCCCCGGGATGGCCGATGGTGTTGCCGAAACCGGCTACCCCCGTGACCAGATTCGCGTGATTCCTAACAGCTGTGATCTGGAATTGTTTTCTCCCGACTCAGCCGTTGGTGAGTCATTTCACAGAGAGCATCCGGAGCTTGGGAGTGGTCCCATCGTGCTGTACGCCGGGACCATGGGGCGGATAAACGGTGTCGAATATATGACCGAGTTGGCCGCTGCTACCGAAAAACTAGTCCCTTCGGCCTGCTTTGTCGTTCTCGGCTCGGGATCGGAGCGCGAGCGGGTGCGCGCGCGTGCGCGCGAGCTGGGTGTTCTTGATCGGAATTTTATCATTTTGCCGCAGTTACCCAAGGCACAGGTAGTGTCGGCATTTGCCGCAGCGAGCATGGTCAGCTCCTGGTTCGTTGATATTCCGGAAATGGAGAAAAACTCCGCCAACAAGTTCTTTGACGGACTTGCCGCCGGCCGCGCCATTGTGATCAACTACGGGGGTTGGCAGGCTGACATTCTCCGCGATACCGATACTGGCCTTGCGCTCTCGCGCGACGTCACTGTAGCTGCGCGTCAGATCAGTGACTGGCTCAAGGACCCTGCCAGGCTTGAGGATGTCGGTCGCAGGGCTCGTGCGCTGGGCGAGGCGCGCTTTTCCCGCCAGAAACTGGCGGCAGAGTTGGAACAACTCCTGCTCGACGTAGTTGACGATTGAATGATGGATGACGTAGGCAACGAAGGGTTTGGTGCAGTCCGGTCGATTGGCTTGATCGGTAATCTAGGAGGGGACGTTGCGGTCTATAACGGTCAGACTTTGCGCACGAGGCTGGTGCGCAACGAAATAATCAGTCGTCTGGGTGAAGACGCGGCTCGCACCGCAGACTCCAGCGAAACGCTTGGCAGACCATTGCACCTGTTAATGGATCTGGTCGAGGTCTTTCGTGGCTCCGACGTGGTTCTGATCATGCCTGGTGAACGCGGATTGCGAGTGCTGTTGCCATTGTTTCTGCTGTTTCGTCGGGTTTGGAACAAGCCGGTCCACTACCTGGTGGTCGGTGGCTGGCTACCGCGATTCCTGTCGACCCGCCCGATTTTACGAAAGGCCGTGGCGCGGCTTGACGGGCTGCATGTGCAAAGCCAGCGCATGTGTCGGGAGCTGGCCGGGATGGGTCTGACCCGAGTGAGCTATCTGCCCAATTTCCGGAATTTCGTCCCCAGCGCACCAACAGAAAGTCCCCAGGACGGCCCTCTGCGGCTGGTGTTTCTCTCAAGGGTCATCCCCGAAAAGGGCGTTGCACTGAGCGCGGAGAGCGTTCGGATCATCAATCGACGCGCCGAAACCAGACGCGTCACACTGGATATCTGGGGGCCATTGAATGACAGCCACCAAGACTGGCTGGAAGGCTTGCTTCAACTGGCTCCCGATGCAATTCGCTACTGCGGCACGGTCGAACCGGCGCACGTCGTGTCCTTGCTGGCTGAATACGACCTGTTGCTGTTCCCGACGTGGTATTCGGGAGAGGGCTTTCCCGGCGTGGTCGTCGAGGCTTATGCCGCGGGCATTCCGGTTCTTGCATCCCGCTGGCAGGACAACAAAGAAGTGATCGAGGAAGGTGTTACCGGGGTTTTGGTTGAACCCCATGACCAGGCTGCGCTGACGACGGCATTGCTGCACGTGTTGGAGCATCCTTCGTTGTTGACGGCGCTCAAAAAGGGCGCGAGTGAACGGGCCGAAATGTTTCACGTCGACAATGTGATTCCCGCATTGTTTGAAAGACTTGGTGTGTCCTGCGAAAGGCAATCGGCGGCATGAGCAGTCTATTCGGACTTGTCGGTAACAATTCCGATCTCGATCGAGTCAGCCGTGTCTCTCTGGCATTACGACATGCCGGACACATCCGGAGCTCGGTACTGGTTTCACGTCGTTCCCTCTCGGTTGGTGCCGCCCTGCCCGGGCCGGCCACCATAGCCAGCTGGCATGCCGATGGAGATGCTGGCGTGGCGGTGGCAGGCTCCTTGCGTATCGATCGCGCGTTGATCGATGCCCCTCGAGCACTGGAGCTCTACGGCAGCCGTGGCTTGGCCGCTTTCGACACGGCTGAAGGCGCGTATACGTTATTGATCAGTGACGCGTCGAGCGGCCGGGCGAGCCTGCAGGCGGACGTGCTGGGTACAGCACCCGTTTGTTACGGCGTACACGAAGGCGCGTTTGCGTTTGGGCCCGATCCCCGAGCCACCTTGGGCATGTTGAATAGGATGCCTCGACTGCATCGCGACGCGGCGCTACAGTTTCTGCTCAATCGTTACCTTATAGGCGACATCACTCTTTTTGATGGGATCCGAACGCTGTTGCCTGGCGAGCGGGCGGTGTTTGACCTGACGACTGGCGATTTGCAGGTACAGCGCTATTGGGACCTTCGTTTCGGCAGCACCCTGCAGCAACGCGGTGACGCCGAGACGGCTCTGCACGAAGTGCTGGAGAAATCGCACGAAGCGATGCTCGAGGACATCGGCAGGGACGGCGACTGGCAACTCTGCCTTACCGGTGGCATGGACTCGCGCGGTGTGCTCGGCTTTGCCCGGGACCTCGGCCACCTGCCCTCACGCGCGCTGACCTGGGGTGCCTGTGACAGCATTCCCGGCAGCGACCCGGTGATCGCCAGGGCCATGGCGGACAGCCTTGGGGTGCCCTTCAGTTTTTGCCCCATTGATGGTCAGGATTGGGCACAGCATGCTGCCGATTGGCTTCGCGTTGGCACCCTTGAGACCGACAATGCCAATAGCTATGCGACGCCGATAGACTATTTCACTCGCTGGCGGACGGATCAGGCCAACGTGATGGTGCTTGGCGATGAGATGTTTGGCGCCGGGGCAATGCCGCGCGATCCTGACCAGGCCGTAGCCAACATCATGCGCAGGGCATTGCGGGAGCCGGACACATTCATTGCCGGCTGGCTCAAGCCCGAGAGCCACTGTCACGCATTGAAGCTTTTCGAAACCAGTCTTCAGACCATAGTTGACCGCTGTCAAAATGATCATCCCAAAGACCTGCAGGACTATCTGTTTTTCCACACCTATATTGCTCGCTGGATCCTGGCGCCGGGAAACTTCAAGCTTCCCCTTTACGAAACCCGCCGGCCGCTGATGACACGGGCGGTCATTGACTGCGTACAGCAGTTGTCGCCCATGCGCCGAGTCGACAAGAGCGCATTCGTGGACATGATGACCAGGCGATTCGGGTGGTTGACCCAATTTCCACTGACGTCCGCAGAGTCTTCTGTCGACTGGTCCCTGATGTGCAAGTCCGACGGTCCCCTGCGCGATCTGTTGCAGGCGGAACTGCAACCGGACCGGCTGCGCCGTCTGCCGATTTCTCCGGATCTTGATCTCAAGGGCCTGGAACCTTTTCTTGCGGCGTTTTTCGCCGACGAGCAGGCCTCAAGAGCTTCCGGCACGCACGTTCGCGGGCGCATCAAGCGTTCTCTCTACGACCTTCGGCGGGTGCTTAGCCGCTCCAGCTTGATCGCCAGAGCGATCAAATATGCCGAGCCGCTCGCATTGAAGGTGGTCGGCCAGGCAGCGCAAGACAGGCAGGAACACCGTCACCAGGTGGTGATGCGCCTCGCCCTGTTGTCGATGCTGCAGCGTCAAATTGACGAGGGCACTTTTGCTATTGGCCTTGGCTCCCGGGACAGATACTCCATCAAATGACTTTCAGCAAGCAAACCCTAATTTCGGAAATACTCACTGGAAATACTCCCTTGCGGGTCGTGAACTCTGTACAACGATGCGCAATCTCATACGAACCAAAGATATGACGGAGATTAATGATTATGCCCGCATGCTGCAGTGCCTGGGCCACGATTTGCTTGAAGAGGCCGGGCTGACCTGGTTCTCCTACAACGGTTTTCTCAGGCCCGCGTGCATGCCCCACGAGGTGCCGGCAATAGAGCGCGAGCAGGCTGCTGCTGCGTTGCGCCGTTCGAGTTGTCCATTCGTACGCTGGGACAGCGATTTTGGCACTGCTGTGGATTCTAAATGGTGGTATGTGCTGCGGCGAGGGCCCTATGCAATCGAACAGCTTTCCGGCAATACCCGCAGCAAGATACGGCGCGGTGGCAAGCGCCTGCAAGCCCGACCAGCTAGTGTCGACGAAATATCCGGACAGGGCTACCAAGTATGCCAGGCCGCAGTAGCCCGCTATGGCAATCAAGCGTTTCTGCCCTCGCGTGAGAGTTTCAACAACAAGCTGCGAGCTGCAAGCAATTTTTCGGAACAGTTCGAATTTTATGGCATATTCAGCAATGGGCAGCTGGTAGGCTTCTCCGAAAATCATATTCAGGGCAATGCAGTATTTTGGGAAAGCATCTGGTATCACCCAGACCATCTGGGTAACTATTCAAGCTACCTCCTGACCCACTCCATGCTTGATGAGTATCTGAACCGTCGCGGCATGCAGTACGCATCTGACGGAAGCCGTTCCCTTTACCATGAAACGAATGTGCAGTCCTTTCTCGTCGGCAAATTCGCTTTTGAGCGTTGCCCGGCCAGATTGAACTTGGTGTATTCACCTGCACTTGCCTTGGCTATGGGAGCACTACGGCCATTCCGATGGAGCATTCAGCTAGCTGCAGGGCACTGGAGAGTAGGCTTTCTGAAAAAACTCGGCGGGCTACTCACTCAGGATGCCATTGCGCATGAGATAGCGGCGGGAACCTACCGCAAGCACCGAGGTGGTTGAGTTGGCTAATCCCCCCTGGAAATCAACTGATGTCGAGTGGCTTATGACAGTAGCGTTTACGTTGGCCCTTCCAGGTCTCAGTGTCAGAGCATGAATTATCGATCCTTGGCTCGACACGATCGGCAACAATCCGGCCACGACTGCGCGACATCCACATTACCCGGCCCTTCCAAAGCTGTTTTACAATGAATTGCCGACATGATGGCATACACGCAAGCCCGTCTGCAGAGGCTCGCCTGCTCGTCATGCTTGCGCGCGACTGCCCCGGGCAACATCATCTTGCGTGGATGACCGAAGCTGCGCGCAGCGTCCGCGATTGGAACTTTATTATTCATCGCAGCTCCGAGCACTTTATTCTCCCCCTTGTGTTTCGGTCGCTTAGTCAATTGCCTCCCGGGACGATTCCGGAAAGCATACTAAAAGACCTGAAGCAGAGGGCGAAATCGTTCATCATGCATTCGCTTCAGATTGCGTCGGAACAGGCGAAATTCTCGGATTCAATCCTAAGGAAATACGAGATACCCCATGCCTTCATGAAAGGGCAGGCCCTGGCGGGCTGCTACTACCAGAATCCCGGAGAACGGTATTGTCGGGATATCGACTTGCTCGTTGACCAAGAGAATGTCGTCAAGGTCGCTGAACTAGCCCAAACACTAGGTTATAGAGTTTATCCGTACCAGCATGATCTGAGTCGACGCGATTTAATTGCAGCAGCCAATTTCAATCCCGTTCTCTGTCTGGTCAGGCCCACTCGGGTACTTATCGAGGTGCATTCCAAACTCGACAAAACAGATTTGATTTTTGATACGCGCACCCTTCTTGCCTCAACGCAAGAACGGAATGTTCATAGGATGCCGTTGGCGGTTCTGCCAATGACTGCGCATTTTGTTTTTGTATGTCTGCACAGTGTTCGCCACCTATGGTCGCACCTGAACTGGCTAGTTGATCTCGATGCTATGATCAGGCATCCGGAATTTGATGAAGATAGAGTTTTGGATACCTCAAGAGAGGCAGGCGTTGAATCAACCGTTCGAGCATGTCTAGAGCTTTACTGGGAGTGTGTGCGGCCAAATTTCAGGAGAAGCCGACTTTCTGAACACGCCAGGGACCTTTATGACGTGCTATTCATTCACATTGAGAAAGGTCCGGATGCGGAGTTTACATTGCGTAAAGGGCGCTCGTTTCCCGACTTCTCGTTCGAATGGCAGGCATCCAACGACTACAAGCGAAGGGTTCGCCGCAAGGGAAAACTGTCGTTCCTGACGCCCACGTTCAGAGACTACCAGGCACTTCCGTTGCCACGCTCGCTGCACTGGCTGTATTACCTGACCCGGCCGTTCTCAGCAGTATTTCGTCGCGGGGCGTCAGGGGGATCCAGTGATCGTGATTAGTCGAGACCGGGGTGAGCTGCTTTCAAAAGTCGCCAAGTCTGGCTTACCGCAATTGGCATACTCAAATCGCATATTCGAACGTATTGTCAGAATCACATGCACCATTTGTCACGCCGTAGCTAATGTCGAACCACGCATGTTGAGACTTCATGATCGGTTTGCTCATCAGCTCTTTCGGTATGATCTGGCGAAGCTGGAAGACAATACGACGGAGAGGACTTACTGCAGCGTCGCCCACCAGGAGGGCAGGCCCCGTCACTGCCTGATCCGGCTGCTTCTTTCCATTTTCCCTCGATTGGATTGATACGCAGGCATCAATGTTCTCAAAACTGACCGAAAGCATCCGCGGACCAGCGCGAAGCATCCGGCGGGTCCTGCCGTATCTGTGGGCTGCCTCGCCGAAATGGACCGTGCTGTCAACGGCTTTCATTATCCTGGAGGTCGTATTCGGTATCGGAATTCTCTACCTTCTCAAGATGCTGGTTGAGGTTCTGACGACCAAGCTTGGCGAAGGCGCTGCTGGCGTTGAAAATCTCGGCGAGGTGTGGCTGTACGTCGGACTAACCGGGCTTGCGAGTGTGTTGTTCCTTGCTGCACGCCAGATAGGCAACTGGGCGCGCGAAGCCCAGGGGCTTCACGTGTCCGACTACATGAATCGCCTCATTCACACCAGGGCGGTCGCTGCCGATCTGGCATTCTTCGAAAGTTCGGAGTATTTCAACACCCTGCATCGGGCCAGGCAAAAGGGTACAAACCGCCCGGCGCTCGTCGTCACGCACCTGCTGATGCTGGTCAAGTCGGCCATCATGCTGGTCGCCGTCGTGGCCCTGATCTTTACGATCAGTCCCTGGCTGGTGCCGATCCTGCTGCTGGTGGTCCTGCCGCCGCTGGGCGCCCGCCTGTTCTTCACGCGCCGCCTCTACGAGTGGGAAAAGCGCCGCACGGAGCTGGAGCGTCGCGCGGGCTACCTGGACTGGCTGATCACTTTTTACCTGCACGCCAAGGAGTTGCGGCTCAACAGGCTGGGAAACTACCTGCGCGATCGCTTTTCCGGCTTTCGGGAGACGATTCGCAATGAGCGACTGGGTATCACCCGCCAGCGCACCGTGATGGAAATTGCCACCGGGCTGATCGGAACCCTCGGCTTCTTCGGCTGCCTGGCATTTCTCGCCCGAGAGACCGCCTACGGGCGCAACTCACTGGGTGACCTGGTCCTTTTCCTGCTCGTTTTTCAACGCGCCCAGACCGCCGGGCAGGACCTCGTTCAACAGATTTCAAGCATTTACGAAGACCATCTTTACCTGAACCTGATTTTCCAATTCCTAGAGGTCGAGCCGCGGATTCAGTCTCCCAAGCAACCGGTAAAGCTGAATGAGCAGTGGCAGCAAGGATTGCGATTCGAGAATGTCAGTTTCCAGTATCCCGGGACCGATTCTGGGGTTCTCGAGAAAGTCAACCTCGAAGTACGGCCGAATCAAGTGGTGGCGATCGTGGGCTCCAACGGATCGGGCAAGACCACGCTCATCAAACTGATGTGCCGACTCTACGACCCCACAGAGGGCCAAATCCTGCTGGAAGGGACCGACATCCGTGATTTCGATCTGGATGAATACCGCCAGCAGTTCGGAGTAATCTTCCAGGATTTCACCCGCTATTATGACTCGGTGCGGGAAAACATTCGCTTTGGTGATATCGGGCTGGCTCCCGATTCCACTCTCGTTCCCGATGCTGCGCGCCGCGCCGGAGCCGACAAGATGATCGACGCGCTCCCCTTGAATTACGACACTCTTTTGGGGAGAATGTTTGAAGGGGGTCATGAAATCAGCGTTGGCCAATGGCAGAAGCTTGCCCTGGCCCGCGCATTCGTGAATCGTTCCCGATTGATGATTCTCGACGAACCCACGAGCGCCCTCGATCCCAATGCGGAATTCGAGCTATTCGAGAGCTTTCGAGAGCGATTGGCGGGGCGCTCAGCAATCGTAATCAGCCACCGCTTGTCGACAATACGGCTCGCGGATTACATCTATGTGATTGAAAATGGAAAAGTCGTGGAACAGGGTCAACACCAGGACCTGATGAGAGAAAAAGGCTATTATCATCAGGCGTTTAACCGGCAAGGAAAACACTACCAAGAGGCGAGGCACAGTGTCTTACAGCCTTGAGTCAGCGAAGGCTCTGAATGGCAGGAAGTCGGCAGCCGTGGAACGGTACAGGGTCTATGGACTGACGGTCGAGTCTGAACTTGAAATTCCTGAGCTATTGCCAGCTAAGAAGTCGTTGGCGGACGTTGTCGTGACGTTCGGAAAAGCGCGCCACCGCCTAGAAGGGACAATAGCGAAAACGAAGTGGTATCAAGCCTCGAGACGGGAGTTCCTGATGGACATCGCTGGCGTTGCGCGATTTCACGTTGAAGACGGCCGGCGCATCACTATTGAGCTCAGTGCCGATGCCGAGCAGAATATTCGTGCCGCGGATGTCCGCCTCTGGCTCCTGGGAAGCGCATTTGGCGCCCTGCTTCACCAGCGTGGCTTGCTCCCGTTACACGTCAGCGCAGTGAAAGCACCAAGTGGTGTTTGGGCGTTTACCGGACCGTCGGGTGAAGGAAAGTCCACTTTAGCCGGCTTTTTACAGAATCGTTTTGGCTGGACGTTGGTATCGGACGACGTCTCAGTCGTGGATACCGAGCGATCCAGGGCGTTCGTGCACCCTGGGCCGCAAAAGCTCAAGCTCTGGGCGGACGCGCTTCAGTATCTGGATTTTCCGAATTGCAGTAAGGTGCGGGATCTCAGCAACACCAACAAATTTCAGCTCTACTTCTCAAATGACAATGGATATGATTCCGAAGCGCTGCGTGGTCTGGTGATGCTCGATTCGCTGCCAGAAACGGAAGCGCCACGCGTGGAAAGGCTCCGGGGAAGTCAGGCATTCGGCGTCTGCATGAAAACGATTTACCGTCCTTCAATGGAAAACTGGTTCAAACGCCCTGAGGATGGGCTAAAGCAGCTGAGTCAATTGTGCGGGAAAGTCCCCATATACCGATTCAGCCGACCCAGATCATTGATGGACATAGAACGACACATGGCTCCCCTTTTGCAGTTGATTGCAAACCCGAATGCCGATGATTGAAATTGACGAGACGACACTCGATGCCAATGAGACCTTCGGCACAGGCGATTCCTGGAGGATACCCGCCTTTCGGGAGCCATCAGAACACGTTCCCGCGACTGATCCCAACTTCTGCTTTCTTGAAGCACCGACGCGCGCCATCCTATTGGGTTTTGCGCATAATCGACGGGTATATTTGCACGGCCCGCACGGTAGCGGAAAATCGTCCCACATCGAGCAAGTTGCAGCCCGCCTCAACTGGCCTTGCATTCGCCTGAATCTCGATGGCCACATCACGCGCTCGGACCTGATCGGGCGAGACATGGTTGTACTCAGGAAAGGCCAGCAAGTTACGGAATTCGTGCCCGGTATCTTGCCGTGGGCGCTCGAACGACCGGTGGCCCTGGTCCTTGATGAGTACGACGCCGCCAGACCCGATGTCATGTTCGTTATCCAACGCCTTCTAGAGGATGAGGGCAAATTGACCCTCTTGGATCAGAATCGAGTCATTCAGCCGCACCCGGCGTTTAGAATATTCGCAACCGCAAACACCGCAGGACAGGGCGACGTGAGCGGACTTTATGCCGGCACGCAGGTACTCAATCAGGCTCAGATGGACCGCTGGCAGGTTTTCGTTGAGTTCGACTACCCCCCGGAAGAACAAGAAGCTCAGATCGTATGCAATCGGGTCAACACGCTGGCGATGTCCGTTTCAAGGGATATGGTGTGTTTCGCTAATCTATGCAGGGAGGCGCACCGACACGGTGATCTGAGCGTGCTGGTATCCCTTCGGACACTGATCATCTGGGCCGAAACCATGGACCTCGACATCAGCACCGCAGAGGCGCTTCAGCTTTCATTACTCAATCGATGCGACCCCTCTGAACGAGACCTTGTAGCTGAGCTCTATCAACGTGCATTCGGCGAAGAACTGGAGCTCCGACAAGCTGATCGGGCAATTTTCTGAGTGCCGAACGCACCCGCATGGACGACCGAGCGATTAAAGAAGAGAAATGGGTGAAGCCGGAGGTTTTGCGAGCGTGGACTGAGATTTATGCTCGAGGCCAGGGTTCGTTGCCACCTCCTAGGCAACTCCTCCCTATCGTAGACAGAAGGAGCGGTGACGCAGCGGCCGCATGGACCCGTTGGCATCAGCCTCGTGCAGCGGAACAAATCGGTGATTCAGCCTACTCCTGGTACTGTGCATTGGAACGAGCACGCGTCGAGACTCTAGCAAGCCGCGATCTCAGGGGAATGGAATATAACTTGAAGGTCGAGACGGATTTTAATCGGGATCTGGAATCCCGCGATTTGCTTTACCGATTGGCGCGTTTTTTCTTTTCTGACGATACGATTCGTTTAGCCGATTCTGACCTCCAGCAAGTTTCGAAGGCCCTACGGTTGCCCGACTATGGACTCGACACACTAGCTCGAGCTTCACGAGCGCTTGACGACGGCATTGCTTTCGCCAACCTCATACGACCACTAACGCTTGATTTGCGGAATCGCCACGGAAGTTGTGATCCCACGCCGACCGCTCAGGATATGGAGCAGTGCTATTTCACGATCAGCGATAGCACGTCGAATGAACTGGACGAATCAGCAAGCGACGGCAACACGGCCCATTCAGCTTCTGTAGAACGCCATTTTAATTACCGTATATATTCTTCGCGACACGATGAGGTCGATTTCGCGGGCCGGTGGCTTCCGGCCGACCTACGGTACAGCCAGGACCGCTTCAGCAAGGAAACCCACCAGAAGGCCCGGCGCCTCGCGCATCAGTTTCAACGCGTTCTCAGGAGCGCACAGCTACGACGCTGGCACTTCGAGTGCGAGCAGGGTCTACTGGATCCCCGTCGCCTTTCTCGCCTTCTTTTCGACAACACCGATTTTCGGGTCTTTCGACGGGAAAGCAATACTCCGCTTCCCGAGGCACAAGTCTGTTTTCTACTGGATCTTTCAGGATCCATGGATGAGGCGCGGCGGGAAATGGCTGTCCTGGCAATCGACATGGCGGTTCACAGCCTTGAGATTTGCGGGATCAGGACGGAAGTCCTTGGGTTTACGACAACCCACTGGGCATCCAATCCAGTTGCGGATCAGTGGGAGTCTGACGGCCGTCCTCAGGAACCAGGCCGGATCAATGCTGTCCGTCATGTGGTCTTCAAGACTGCGGGTCAGAGGTGGTTCCGTGCACGTCGTGTAATGGGACTTTGCTTTGTCGAGGGCTTCGGCAAGGAAAATCTTGACGGAGAAGCCCTGCATTGGGCCGCGACTCGCCTTCAATTAGCCAATACTCACCACCGTGCTCTCGTTGTCCTCTCGGATGGAGCCCCCCATGACGCAGCGACGGTAGAAGCGAACGGCCGGGGCTTATTGGAGGACCACCTGCGCTCTGTCATAACGCAGATCGAGGAAAGCGGTATTGCGCTGGCGGCCATTGGCACAAGGCAGGATGTTTCCAGGTTCTACCGAAACTCGGCCATTGTGCGATCCGCAGACAAAGTGCCGCAAGTCCTGCTTGAAAAACTGCTTTATTTAATCGTCGACAGCACTTCGGAGCCCCCAAAATGACGGCCATTGCGGGAATTGTCCAGCCACTTGATACCAGGGTACAGCGTCCGACCCTGGATCGCATCACTTCGAGTCTCTCCCCCTATGGACCAGACTCGCAAAGTCAATGGACCGGCTCTGGGATAGCGGCCATCCGAACCCTCTTGCGCATCACCCCAGAAGACCGGCTTGATCGCCAGCCTTTGTACGATCGCGAAGCAGGCGTCGTACTCCTTTTTGACGGCCGCCTGGACAATCGCGTTGATCTTGCATCCCAGATAGGCATATCATCGAGAGCGCTCGCATTGATGTCCGACGCCGACGTTGTAATGCAGGCTTGCAAGCATTGGGGAAAGAGAGCCGTGGCGCGGCTTTTGGGTGACTTCGCCATGGCGCTCTTCGAGCCTAGAGAGGGACGCGTCTGGCTTGCCAGGGATTATCTTGGTTATCGACCTCTTTTCTGGCACAAAGGCGATGGGTTCTTCGCATTTGCCAGCCTTCCACGAGCGCTGTTCGCTATTCCGGGCATCCACAAGCAGATAGACAAGACGCGTGTCCATGATTTTCTCTGCCTCTTTCCTGCTGAGGGTGGCCGCAGTTTTTTCAAGGACATTCAACGGGTTCAGCCAGGGCAAATCGTCGAGTATCAGGCGGGGACTGTTAAGAGCTGGGCCTATTACGAATTCGATCTAGATAAGAGGATTGAGTTTAAGAGAGACGACGATTACGTCGAGGCGTTTCAGGAGCACCTCGATTGCGCGGTATCCTGCCGATTGCGTTCACTGGGTTCCATTGCAACTCATTTGAGTTCGGGTTTCGACAGCAGCACCATTACCGCAACAGCCGCACGCCTCCTCTCCAATCGAGAGAAAACGCTGCTCGCCTATACTTCGCTGCCCAGGGAAGGGTGGGATGGTCCGGTTCCACGCGGGCGTCATGGCAACGAGTGGCCCGGCGCGTCTGCAGTTGCGCGCAGATTCTCGAACATCGAACACAAGGTTGTGCGAAGCAGTCATACAACGCCGATAGAACAGCTCGAAGAGCATATTCAGAGGGAGGAGCGTGCCCCTCTGAATCCCTGTAACTACGGCTGGGATTACGCGATTGATGAGGATGCGGCAAGAAACGGCGCAAAGGTGGTGTTGAAAGCGGGGATGGGCAATTTGACAATCTCGTATGATGGTATCGCCTTTATTCCAGAACTGCTCAGGCGCGGGAAACTGGTCGCGTTCTGCAGGGCCCTCGCTGAATTGAAAGGAAACAAGCCCAATATGAGTTGGCGCGCTATATTGAATTTTTCGGTTGCGCCATTCTTGCCGCTTTGGGCTTGGCGAAAGCTCGAGGCTCGGAGAGGTCGTTTGACCGGCCCCGCCCGCATTGCGTCGCTGAGAACCGATTTGCCCGCAAGCATTGATTCCTATGAGCGCGCGCGGCAGCTCGGCTGGGACTGGAGTTACCGACCTCCGCATGACGGCCGAAAAATGCGGGTTTCGTCGCTCACCCGCCTGGACAATGGGGAAGTCTATTTGGGGAAAAATGCGCTAGGCCTCGAGCATCGAGACCCGACGGCGGACCGGCGATTGGTCGAATTTTGCCTCGCGATTCCCGAGCGGCAATACTGGAACCCAGGGAACTCGAAGTGGCTCATACGCAGAGCTATGGCCAGCACGCTTCCGGCGGAGATACTGCAATGCAAGACGCGCGGACTTCAGTCCCCTGATTGGTACGAGGCGACGGAAAAAGCGCTACCGATGATACGTCAAGAGTTGGCGGCACTACGAAACCACCCTGAGGCGGCGGAGTTACTCGATCTTGACGCGCTCGAAAGAGCCTTGGATGGCTGGCCGGGCTCAGACGGGGCAGATTGGGGTGACCCCGAACTGACGCTGATATATCGCACCCAGTTGCTGCGCAGTTTGTCCGTGGGCCGTTTCGTACGTTATGCTGAAGATTCAAATACTTAGATACGGTTGACAAGGCTCCGGCAGCTCGTTTACCCTAGATTAAGCCTGTGGGGATTTCCCAATAGGGTGGACCAAAGGAGGATATTGTGGAATCAAGTAATCGCAAAAGCGCGTATGAGAGCCCGGAACTCGTTTCTCTCGGAAGTATCGAAGAGCAAACACGGGCTGGGGTCGGCGACACCAGTGACGGGGCCGTTGAGCCTCCTCAGGCCGAATTCCTGTCCTAGAACAGGCCGAACCCGAGATACAGTAGAGATTTACGGCCCCGAGCGCCTCGCTCGGGGTTTTTAGTTTCGGAAAAACTCTTTAGTTGGCAGCACCAAGAGCTTCGACAACTTGGGGTTGTGCGTGGCGAAGTACCCCAAAATTCTATGTCTGATGTGATGTCTCTTGTACTTTTCGTGAAATCGGCAGAATAGTCCTGACGGACAAATTGTCATAGAGCCCCGGCGACGAGTTCATGTGTCACTGAGCTAAAATACTTGAGTGCCTCGCCTGCCTTTGAGGATCACTTTCTGATTGCTGTGCGGCACTTGCGTGGGGGCAACCGGCGGTATGTTCTTCATGCTCGTCGGAAACCAACTTCTGACTGACCTACTTATATATCTCTATCGATCTCGCCGGGTTCCCGCGGGCAGATGGGACTGGGGTAAACTGCAGTCAGAGGTTACATTCGAAAACACAGTTCACCAAAAGGGGGCAACATGCGGAATGACAGCAAGTATGTTCGAGATTCTGGCCACGTCGCGGCCACTATCGACGGCGATGTCGTCATGCTCAGCGTGGACAAAGGCGAGTATTTCAGCACCTCAGGAGTCGGGGCGCGGATTTGGGAAATGATGGCTGAGCCGATATCCCTGTCCGAACTCGCCCATGCCCTCTGTAATGAGTACGAAGTGGATGAACAGAAGTGTTTATCGGACGTTCAGAGTTTTGTTCAGCGATTGAATGAACTGGGACTTGTCCATCCCGTCGACAGTAGAGATTAGCACAACATCAAGTTCGGCGAACTTCAGTGGTATCTCGCTTCACAGTCGCTTGGGTACTGCCCGTTTGCTTCTTACTCGGTCTAAGCCGCCTATTGCTCGCAGTAACGACGTTCAATCGTATCGCGAAATGGATAAATCTCCAGTCCGTCCCGAATCCAATCACGCCTGTCATTGACAAACAGCAGTCAATAAGGGCGCGCCAGATCGGTCGTGTCGTGCGTGCAGGGGCCAACTACACGCCATGGCGCACTAACTGCTTTCCACAGGCCATCACAGCCTGTATTTTGCTCAGCCTGTACCGGATTCCCTGCGCCATGCACTTTGGCGTCACCGGAAGTCCAGGCCAAGACGCCTTCGACGCACATGTATGGGTTTTTTCCGGCGCGATCTCTGTAACGGGAGGCGCTGGGTTCTCGATGTACGAAACAGTAGGCTGCTTTCTTTCCAGGCATGCTTGGTTGCGTATAGCCCGCGAACGTCAATGACGTTTTGCCTGACGGCAAAGAACTGCAATTTGTGCGATCCCCCAGATGGGAGAGATTTCCCGCAGGACGACAAGCCTCTGCGAAAGCAGACCCTTGTTTTGTAAGAATTTCGGACTGGTTGATATCGATGACGATGAGTCGTTCGACTCAACAGAAGCCTATGAGCGTCTCGTTGAGACTGTGCCTGCTACTGTGCTTCGCCGGAGCAACACAATCGCCGGAGGCGCGCCTCGACGAGAGTAGCAGGCTGGATGACCTGGGGAACAAGCCACTCGAATCAGGTCAAATCGGCACCGGCTTGAACGTCTGGGATTTGGAGGTCTTTGACGGAAAGGTCTTTCTCGCTTACGGCAGCACCGTAGCCGGCAAAGGATCTATGCCCATTTGGCCTTTTGATCACGCCACTAACAGCTGGCCGGCAGAACCAGAAACGATCCTCGATCTCGAAGCAATCGAGAGCTATCGTGTGCTTGACGGCGATCTCTACGTGCCCGCCGCTGACCCAGCGGGCGACATAGGCGATCGGAGCAAATTCCATCGCCGTGATTCAGACGGAACCTGGACCCACTTCTTCAGCAACTCGAATTTCGCCACGGCACACATTCGAGACCTGACCATTCACGACGGCTGGTTGATTGGCGTCGGGAACAGCCGGCGGCCGCATGACCTGCTTCGCGCCCGCAGCGGCAGTGTCGCGCTGCCGCTCAAAGCGGTTCGAAGCATCCACGGCGGCGCGCACGAGTTGCCACTTTTCCGCGCTGCCATCGCCCTGCTGCCCCCGTCGGATGGCGCCGGCAAGGTCGACGCGGCCACCTCCCAGCGCAACCGCATCGCCAACTGGTTTTTCTCCGTCTTTCACCTGCACGACGGGCTGTACGCGAGCACCCGCTGGCTCAGCTGGGCGCCGGATGATCCCGAGCCCGCGGGCCTTTATCGGCCCAATCTTCTCTACCCGCCCCTGGTACCGCCCTTTCCAGCCGTGGTGCGCTGGAACTCCGACATCGAACAATGGGTTGCGCCCGATCCGGCCACACTGCATCGCCTGGTGCCGGCGACACCCGAGCGCGACACGCAGCTGACGCTCCGACCCTACAAGCCGGTGCTTTTCGGCGAACTCTGGTTCGCACCCCTGCGCAGCTACGGCCTCAGTGGCGCGGCCTACCACGACGCCTACAACCAGTCCGCCGACTTCGTCGTCAAGCCCGCCGATGGACCGGGCCGGCGCGTGACGCTGCCGGATGCCGATGCGCTCGGCGAGGCGGTGCTCGAACATGGCAACAGCCTGTACGTCCTGGCCAATGCTCGCCAACCGGACGGCGGATACCGCATCGTGGTCTATGCGCTCGATCGCGAGGCGGCGACAGCCCGGAATCTCGACGACGAAAACGGGCTGGTTCTGTCCGCATGGAGGGAGGTCCTGAGCTTCCGCGACCAGAACCTGGCCCGGAGCTTCGCCCGGATCGACGACACCTGGTATTTCGGTCTGGGCTTCGCCACCGGCGAACCGCCGGGGCGCGCGGGCACTCTCCTTCAATACTCACCACCGTCGGACTGACCGCATCCTGATCCGACTGGCGCAATGATCGCCGCGGCCCCGGTATACTCGAGTCAATGAAGGAAACCTCACCCAGAAAGCCAGACTTCGCTTCGCATGCGCGCTGGCTGGTTACAGGAGTAATCATCGTTGCGATTCTCCTTGGCTCGCTTCTGCCCGGCGGCGTGCTCACCATTGGTTGGAATATCGAGCCGCCGGTCAAACATCTGATCGCCTACGGAATCCTCGGGACTCTGCTGGTACTCGCCGCGCGCGCCGACTGGTCCAGGGCCTTTGCTATTGCTATAGCTCTGGCAGTTGCAGGAGTTCTGATTGAAATTCTGCAAATCTTTATCCGAGATCGCTTTTTCATGTGGATCGACATGCTGACCGGCGCTGTTGGCGCGATTGGTGGGGTCATTTTCGGCCGTTTTCTACAGTGGTTTGTCCGCTAGACCTCAACCTGTGACCATATCTCCGAGCGAATTTTCTCACCAGCTGCGATGGCTCAAGGCGCACCGGCTACTTGGCGTCTCTGACCTACTATGCCTTAGAGGCTATATCCATCCAAACGTAAACGCGATCGCTCAGAAGCTCGTCGCGAACGAACGGGTGGTGAGCGGGCAAATTTTGGAGGAGGAAGATCGAGTTTTCTCCAGCGGGCTAGCCAATTTCCAGATTTTGGCGCTCAAGGGAGTTCGGCTCGCCTACTCCGTTTACCCTGATGCAACAAGCCGTCCTCGCTCAGATATCGATCTGCTGGTCGCCCCCGACTCGCTTGCGCCGGCCCGATCGGAACTTGCCAAGCTCGGCTACAGGCCATTGAGACGGACTCTGGGAGGCACTCCAGGCGAGCAAGAAGCCTGGTTACTTGATAGCCCCAGTGGTCCGCACCTGATCGACTTGCACTGGAAACTTCGGAATCACCCATGCCTTCGAGATCGCTTGAGTTTCGATGAGCAATGGTCGTCAGCGATTCCGTTGCCTCGACTTGGTCAGAAGGCCCGCGGACAGAGCGCCGGGCATGCCCTGCTCAATGCGTGCATGCATTGGTTCGACACCATCAACCCTCAGCGCTATCCACTCCTGTGGCTTTTGGACAAGGATCTACTTTGGCGGGACATGACTGAATCCGAACATCTGGACGTTCTCCAGCTTGCGGGCGATCGTGGGCTTGGTGGCCTGCTAGCCGAAAGCCTTCGCCTGACACGGAAGGCCTTCGGCACCCCTATAGATCAGGATGTAATCGAAGCTCTGGACCGTAGCGGCCGAGGCAGGACACCAACCCGGTTGATCAATGCCCGAAAACATCGATTCCGAGCCTTCTGCTTTACAATATCTTCTGAACCTGGTCTACGCGGCAAGCTTTGGCGCTTGCGGCAGTCGATCTTTCCTCCGCCCGAGTACATGCGCATGCGCTTCCCGGATGGATCTCGCCTTGGCCTCGCTGGTCTCTACTGGCGGCGAATTAGGCGCCGCCTTTAGCCTCAAACTAACGGATCCCGGGGCACTGGAAGCTCTTCTCGATCCGGAATGGGTGGCCGAAGGTGTGCATGGGCATACATGCGGCAATCCGCTTCCCGGTGAGCCGGTTGAGGCCGTCTTTGTACGCCGTTCAGCTTCCCCCCGAGCGACGATGGCACTCCCGATAAGCGCAGCGGAGAAGCTCCCTGGTGCCGGCGGGCTGGCCTGCTGGGTTCCGGCTCAGCCAAGCCAGGCGATTCAGGGTCGAGCCCTCACGCCGCAAATTGCAATGACCCGCCAATTGCACTATTTTCGAACTCATGCAGGCTGCGCTTGTGGCGAGCCCGTCATGGGCTCAGACGGATCACGCCGGCGGGAGCCAACCGGATTGGTCTCGACCGATTCCAGACAGGGGACACGCATGAAAGCATCCACCAGCATCCTGATCGGGCGCACCGCCCGAATCGGCCTCACCCTGCTCGCGTTCGGGCTGTTCGCGGCCCCGGCGCTGGCCCAGCAGACCCGCTTCGTGGCGGTGGGCGGCAGCGACACCGGGGACTGCAGCAACGCCGGCGCACCCTGCCAGACCATTCAGTACGCCATCGACCAGTCAGCCGATGGCGATACGGTATCGGTGGGTCCCGGCACCTACTCGGAAGCGCCGTTCATCGACAAGAGCCTGACGCTGCTGTCCGAAGACGGGGCCGCGTTGACCACGATCGACTCGGGCGGCGCCGACAACGCGGTTTCGATCGGCGATGTCGAAGGCGTCTTCGACCCGGTGGATGGCGTCTACCCGGATGACGTGCGCGTGGAAGGCTTTACCGTCGTCGGCTGGACCCGGCGCGGCATCGCGCAGCGTCTGGGCACCGGCACCGTCGAGATCATCGACAACGTCGTCGAGGCCACCGAGGGCATGACGACCACCGCCATCGCCATCGCCGGCGGTACGGGCTCGGTCATCAGCGGCAACCTGTTCCAGATCGTCAACGGCACTCGGGGTTCGTCGAGCTCCAGCATCCTGGCCATCGGCTCGCAACAGGCGGTGATCGTCGACAATACGGTACTGGGCGGCGATATCGGCATCGCCCTGGCCGGCGGCTTTTCGAGCATCGATCCGGGCTGGGCCCAGTCGGATGCCGTCGAAATCTCGAACAACACGATCAGCGATACCGGTACCGGCATCGCCCTGCAGGGCGACGTCGTGGATGCCCTGATCGACTCCAACCAGATCAACGGCGTCAGCGGCCGTGCCATTTCGCACAGTCCCTTCGACGTCCCTTCCGTTGTGCCGAGCGGCATCACGGTGGTCGAGAACACCGCCAGCGAATTCGGCACCCGGGGGTTCAGCTCCGGCACGAACCCGGTGAGCAATTACGTCATCGAGGACAACGATTTCACTTCGACGGTTGCAAATGCCTGGGGCATCCAGATCGGCGAAGGCAGCAGCAATATCGTGATCGAGGGCAATGTCGTCAGCAGCGACGCGCCTGCGCTCAACCTGCGCGGCATGACCGACTCGAACGTGATCGGCAATGAACTGACGAGCGACGTCGTCGGCGTCGTGATCCAGCAGGGCGGGCACGCCAACATTCAGCTGACCGCCAACGTGATCGACGGCGGCGTGCTGGTCGGGCTCGGCGGTAATACCGACGGCGCCGTGCTGCGCGACAATCAACTCCTCGGCACGCCCCTCGACATCGGCATCCTCGTCCAGGGCGACGCCGACACCAGCGGCGGCCCGCTAGATGCCATCTGCAACTGGTGGGACAGCACCACCGGGCCCTCCGGCGAGGGAACCGGCGAGGGCAGCTCGGTGAGCCAGGACGTCGCGTTCCTGCCCTGGAATCTCACCGTCGGCGGCGACTGCCGCGGCGGCCTGGTCGCCCAGGAACTGGTGGCCGCCAGCCCGGTGACTATCGGCGGCCTGGCCGGACAGCCGGTGGCACCCGCCGACCTGCCCACCGTGCAGGTGCTCGACCAGTTCGGCGACCCCTTCGCCGGTACGACGGTCGGCTTCAAGATCACCGCCGGCGACGGCAGCATCGGCGGTGCGGTTGGCGTCTCGGACAGCAACGGGCTGGTTCAGCTCGGAAGCTGGACGCTCGGCAGCGCGGCCACCCAGGAGGTGAGCGCGGTCGCGCCGGGGCTCACAGGCAGTCCCGTGGCCTTCGTCGCCGACGTCGAGCCGGTCGTGGCGCTCGGGATCGGCATCACCGATTCCCGCGCCACGATCGACGCCGGAGAGCGCAATACCTACGTGATCAGCGCCGACAACGCCGGCCCCAGCGCAGTCGAAGGCGCCACGGTCAGCGTGAGTTTCCCGCCCCAGCTCGCCGCGACCAGCGCGACGTGGACCTGCACGGCCGGTCCGGGCAGCGCCTGTACGGCGGTCGGCAGCGGCGAGATTGTCGACACCGCGGTCGATATCGCGGCCGGCGGCTCTGTGACCTACGTCCTGCAAGTCGACGTCCGGCCCGATGCCAGCGGCGTCGTCGTGGTGCCGGCCGATGTGGTTGCCGGCGACGAGTCGGCCAGTGATGTCGACGAGACCGAAATCACCGGCGTGCTCGATGCCATCTTCCAGGACCGCTTCGAATCGAAGAACTGATCCGGGTGATCCCGATTCCGGGATCGCTGGCCCAAGGCCAGCCCAGGCACGATCTGCCAGGCACCACCTGCAGATCGTGCTGGCTATCCGGCCGTTTCAGACCGCCGGGCACCCAAGGCTTAGCGCACGCTTGCCGGGACACGCGAGTGCGCCCGCACCGCGATGAATGAGACACTCCGCGCCATGACGACCACCACCGAACAGTTGACCAGGGCCGTGATCGAGCACGTTCGCGGCCTCTACGCGACAGAAGACTTCATCCCCCTGCACCGCCCGGTCTTCGGCGGCGAGGAAAAGGCGATGCTGGCCGAGTGCATCGACACCAGTTTCGTCTCCTCGGTCGGCAAGCGCGTCGACGAGTTCGAGGCGCGAATGGCCGAATTCACCGGCGCCCGGCACGCGGTGGCCGTGGTCAACGGCACCTGCGCGCTGCAAGTGGCCCTGCGGGTCGCCGGCGTCGAACCGGGCGACGAGGTCATCACCCAGGCGCTGACCTTCGTGGCGACCGCCAATTCGATCGCCCACGCCGGGGCCAGCCCGGTGTTCGTCGACGTGGATCGAGAGACCCTGGGCATGAGCCCGGACGCGCTCGAGGCATTTCTGGAAAGCGAGGCCGAGCGGCGCGACGATGGCTGCTTCAATCGCGGTACCGGGAAGCGGATTGCCGCCTGCATGCCCATGCATACCTTCGGCCACCCCTGCCGGATCGAGGAAATCGCACGAATTTGTGCCGACTGGGGCATCGAGCTGGTCGAAGACGCCGCCGAGTCGCTCGGCAGCTACCGCGGGGAGCGCCACACCGGCACCTTCGGGCACCTGGGCGTGTTCAGCTTCAACGGCAACAAGATCATCACCACCGGCGGCGGCGGCATGATCGTCACCGACGACGAGGCCCTGGCCCGCCACGCCAAGCACCTGACCACCACGGCCAAGGTGCCCCACGCTTACGAATTCGTCCACGACGAAATCGCCTACAACTTCCGCATGCCCAACCTCAACGCCGCCCTGGGCTGCGCCCAGATGGAGCAGCTGCCGGGGTTTCTGGCGGCCAAGCGGGAGATTGCGGAAGGGTATCGGCGGCTTTGCGAAGAGCTGGGTATCGTGTTCATTTCTGAACAAGCTGGGACCCGCGCCAGTTACTGGCTCAATGCCATCGTGCTGGACTCGCGCGATGCGCGCGACGCGTTTCTGAAAGCCACGAACGACGCCGGCGTCATGACGCGGCCAATTTGGCGTCTGATGAGTGAGTTGGAACTGTACACCGATTGCCAGAGCGAGGGGTTGACGATCTCGAAGTGGTTGGAGGAGCGGGTCGTATGTTTGCCTTCGTCGGTGGCGTGAGACGCCTACATGGCACAGAGTAGCCAAGCCACGTTTCTGTTTTGCTCGCACCTCAGCGCCTCGATTGAATCGTCCCGGCTTTTGCGGACAGCTCCGCTTCTGAGAGAAACCGTAGTTGCCTCCCGACCTACTTTATTTGTAATCACGTTACGCGTTCCGGCTGATATCCCATTGACGAGGCTAGGCCTAGACACTCGCATTAGCCGTTGATAACATGAACTGTGAGCTAGTGGGCAAAGTTGACCAAGTTCAGCAAACTCGCTTGCTTGGCTAGACTGCACAAGGGAAGGGGGTGTTGGGGATCAGCGACCGCCTATCGGAATTCAAGGACAGTCACAAGGATTACTGTTTATGAAGATTTTGCGCGCGAAGGAAAATTTCCCGATCCGAATTCTGTCTCGTACGGTGTCGGAAAGTTGGCGACGGTCGGCATCGAGCTCTCGTAGTGCCCTCATTCCAATTGTCTTCGCGTGTTGCGTGCTATTGCCGTTCGGCCCAGCCACCGCGCAAATCACGACCGTAATCGATGATCACGCATCGACACATGACGTGCAGGCGGGCGGCGGATCTCCAAACCCGAATACGACTTCTGTATCTGCAATAAGCGGATCGATACTGCTCGGCGGTGAACGAGATGTCTATGTTGAACGAGTTGAAGGCAGCGGCACGGTGACCTCGACCGCCCAGTCACTGATCCTCAATCACACGTCCGCTTCTTCCGCACGAGGACTCTCCGTGATCACCTGGGACGGTGACGACTCGGACTCTACACCGCCCACATTTGATTCCAACAACGATGTGGATGGTGGTGGCCTTGCGGTGAGAGGCCTGGAAGACGAAGTTACGGGCGATGGCATAACGCTGGAAGGCTGTCCGGAGCCATCGTTATTGGTCGGCTTGAATCGGACTTCATTCGCGGCAGTCAGCCTCCGATTCAGGATCTACACCGATTCAGACCAGTGGTCGGAACTCACGAAAGCTACAGCCAACACTAATGCCTTTCAGATCCTCGAGTTTCCCCTTTCGGATTTCAATGCCCAGGGTAGCGCTGGGGGCGCCGTTTTTTCCGACGTAGGCGCGATTGACCTGAGCATCTTTACGCCCGATTTGGACGAAGGCGACTTCGGTGGAACTCTCGATATCAATCGACCGCTATTGACCTGTGATTTCGATTTTGGGGATGCTCCGAAATCCTATGGCACCCTCTTGACGGACAACGGCCCCCGGCACTTTTTGAAAGGCCCTTGGCTCAAGGATCGCGGCGCCGACGTTGGAGATCCAAATAATACGGATCGCGATCTAGACGGAAAGCCGGGCTCAGGAGCCAACGGCGATGATAACCAGGAGATTGGCGACGAGAATGCCGTTTTGCTGAGTGACCTGGGCGTTAGCGACGCGGGCGGCCAATCATTCCAGACGTGCGACGGAATCGTGATGGATCCGGCCGAAAACCGTGAAAATTGGTACTGTGCAGAAGTCCGCGTATCCAATCCAGGTGCAACCTGGGCGCAGGTCGTAGCCTGGGTAGATTTTCAGGGCAACGGCACCTTCGACAATGACTGTGGCACCACCGCTGACGGAACGGTTACCTTCGGCGCGACGAGCTGCGAGCGTTCCGCGTCTGCAGTGTTCGTTGGCGCCAGCGGACTGAACCCGGCAGTAAGCGGCGAAGCATGCAACAGCAGCGCGCAGCCCGGCGAAACCATTGACGACGGCACCGGCTTCAGCGGCGGCAACATCCCGCCGGGCTGTGAGGGCAATTTCGTCGTCACTTGGAACCTCGACGGGGTTATTGACCAGCTCACTCTGAATCAGACCTATGCACGCTTCCGCGTCTCGACCGACAGCGCCTTCCTGTCTAGCCAAGGCCCGTCGCCGTTGGGTGAGGCCTCGGATGGTGAGGTGGAAGACCACGTCCTGGAAGCCGGAACCCT
Organism: Verrucomicrobiota bacterium; assembly: GCA_009908325.1. Taxonomy (GTDB): domain Bacteria; phylum Verrucomicrobiota; class Verrucomicrobiia; order Opitutales; family Coraliomargaritaceae; genus Thalassobacterium. Next base: position 44,841 of record JAAAPI010000053.1, read on the forward strand.
GCCCGTGAGCATCAGCGGTTTCGAAACGTTTGAGACGCGCAGCGGCCTGGAAGTCCGCTGGTCGACGGTTTCCGAGACCGAGAACATGGGCTTCCACCTGTGGAACTTCGCCGGCGGCACGCTGGAGCCGGTCACTGACAACCTGATCCCCTCGAAGACCGCCGACGCGGCCCATCCGCAGACCTACAGCTACACGATTCCGCGCGCCGAGGCCAAGCGCATCGGCCAGCTGGCGATCACCGCGGTCGACAACCGCGGCAACGAGGAGATGTACGGCCTGTTCGAGATCGGACGGACCTACGGCCGCGACGATGCGTCCACGCCGATTGCCTGGGACAGCATCCGCGCCCAGGCCGAGGCGCGCCTGGCGAGCCTGGGCTTTACCGAAGCCGGCGGCAGCTGGCGCGACGCCGACCGCCCGATCCAGCCGATGGCCGCCGACTTCCAGGTGACGGAAGCGGGCATGCAGCGCATCACGCACGACGACCTGATGGCCGCGGGCATCGACCTGCGCGGTCGGAGTTTCGATCAGATCGCGGTCACCGTGGACGGCGAGCCGGTTCCGCGCAGTATCCGCAATATCGGCCTGACCGGCAGCGCGTTCAGCAGAGGAGCTAAGGGCTCCCGTGACGCCAACCGCTTCTCCGACCACAGCGTGATCGAGTTCTGGGGCGAAGCGCCCTCGTTCCCCAACGCGCGCTACGTCGACCACCTCGTTTACCGCGTCGCGCTCGACAGCGCGGGCGTGATCGCTGCCGGCGAAGCGCCCAAGGACATCCTGCTGGGCACCTCCGAGTCCTACATGCAGTCGCTGCGCGACGACCGCGACCTGAGCTACCGCATGTCGGCCGTGCTTGAGGATCCCTGGTCGCTGGCCGAGCTGCGCTCCTGGGTGCCGTCGAAGGCCAGCCATACCAGCCACTTCGAGCTGCCGAAGAACCGGATCGCCGGACAGGCCGGCCGGATCGAGGTGTTGGTCGCCGGCGGCAATGATATGGATGTCTCACCGGACCATCACGTCCAGGTGCGCATCGCCGGCCAGACGGTGGCCGAGGACTTCTTCGACGGCCGCCAGGTGCGGCAGATCAGCGCCACGGTGCCGGCCGAGCTGCTCGAAGGCGAAAGCGTTGCGGTGGAAGTGCGCCTGCCCGGCGGGACAGAATCGAATATCGATGCGGTGCTGCTCGAGTCCATAGAGCTGCGCGTTCCGACCACCACGCGCGCCATCAGTGAGCGCCTGATCGTGCCCGACTACGAGCCCGGCCACTACGTCCGGGCCAACGGCTTCGTCCAGTCCGGCCACACGGCCTGGGCCTGGAACGGCGACGAACTGCTGAGCGTGCCGACGGAAAACGCCGGCCGCGGCATGATCCGCGCCGTGCCGCCGGCCGAGGACGGCTACGCGCTGTGGATTTCCTCGGGCAACGCCCTGCACCGGCCCGAGCTGATCGGCGCCGTGGGCGCCAACACCCTGCTCGACGAGGCCGGCGACTTCCTGGTGATCGCCCATCCGGCCTTCATGCCGAGCAGCCCGCGCGAGGCCCATCCGCTCAACGACTTCGTGGAAGCCCGCGAGAGCCAGGGCTGGAACGTGCGGCTGGTCGACGTCACCGAGGTCCAGGCGCACTACGGCGGCGGCATGCCCCTGCCCCAGGCCGTTCGGCGCTTCCTGGCCGCGGCCGACAGCCAGTTCGCCTACGAGCACGTCCTGCTGGTGGGTAGTGATAGCTACGACTACCGCGACATTCTCGAGATGGGCAGCATGAGCTTCATCCCGACCTTCTACGCCGCCACCGACCGGATCGCGCACACGCCATCGGACGGCCTGCTGGCCGATCTCGACGGCGACGGGGTGTCCGACAAGGCCATCGGCCGCTGGCCGGTTCGGACCCTGGCCGATCTCGAGTCCATCGTCTACAAGACGCTCGACTGGAGCGGCAGCATGGAAGGCCTGCGCAACGCAGTGTGGGTCGCCGACCTGGAAGAGCCGGGCCAGCCCTCCTTCCAGGCCCAGGCGACGCGCCTGATGGATCAGCTGGTCGATGCGGGCTGGACGGAAAGCCAGATCGACTCGGTGTTCCTCGACAACGTGGCCAGCCCCGACGTCGGGCGCGAGCAGCTCTTCGGCCTGCTCGAACAGGGCCGGGCCTTCACCGGCTTCGTCGGGCACGGCGCGCCGAGCATGTGGACCTTCGACGGCCTGCTGGTACCCAATGACCTGGCCGGGCTGGACAACTTCGGCCTGCCGACGATGATCAGCACCTCGACCTGCTACACCAGCTACTTCGTCTCGCCCTACAGCGAAACGGTCGCCCACCGCTGGATGAACGGTTACGACGAGGATGCGCAGGGGAATCCGATTCCCGGTGCCCGGAACGGTGCCGTTGCCATCCACGGCGCGGCGACGCTATCCAAGTACATGCAGAACGAGTTTGTGGTCTCGAAGGTGCAGGGTTACCAGCTCGATGGCATGACCCTGGGCCAGGCCGTGCTGCAGGCTCGTCGCGACGCGGCCGAGAGCGGCCTTTACGACCAGGTGATCAACTGGGGACTGCTGGGCGATCCGACGCTGGCGGTCGAATAACGGCGAACAGCCAATCGATTTCGAGACAGGGCACCCTCAGGGTGCCCTTCTTTGTGTCTGCCTCAGGCACCCCAGTGACGCTGCCAAAGCGCGTAGCCGATGCAGCGCGTCACCAGCGTATCGGCTCTTCCCTGTTCGTCCAGAGCCCGCCGAATGATTGCCGGTTTAACCCATTCCTGCCATCCGGGATGCTCCCCGAACAGCAGATCTCGCACCTTCTCCCGATTGGCGTCAAGACCCGCCCGAAACCATGACGACATCAAGCCGGTTCGCGGTTTTAAGCGGAACGATTCGGGAAGGCGCCCCTTTATCGCCTCGCGCATGATCCACTTGGTACGACCCTCCCTGATGCTCAGGGAAAACGGTGCGTTCAACATGAATCCAGCCAATTCCTCGTCATGATAAGGATCGCGCCGCTCCACGCCGCAGCGCTCGGCGAAGTACTGTTCGTGGGCGCGCCCGAAAGTCATCCGGCTGCCCAGCAGCTGCGCGGCATAGGGCGGCACGGGGTGCCAATCGAAGGACTGGGTCTCGTCGGGCAGCGACCGCCAATGCTCGGCGGCGCTGGCCGTCATCCAGGCCGGGGGTCGGTTTCGCTTCCAGGGCAGACGACGACCGAGCTCGTGTCGCAGCGGTGGATGGGCCTTTAGCGCGCGGACTCCACCATGCTTCCATATCAGTTTCAGATCTCGCCAGATGGCCCGGTGGTCGCCGTGCTGAGAGAGACCGCGATAAAGCAGATCGAGATCGGGGTACAGATCATCACCGGCATTGCCATTCAGAATGATCCGACAGTTGAGGCGGGCCGCCTCCCGATAGCAGGCCTCGACCAGCGATCGAAAGGGGTTGAAGGCTGGCCAGTCAGGACTGACCAGGTGCTCGTCAAGCGAATCCAGCGGCCGTTCGGCCGGATCCAGGAAGGTGGGCTGGAGGCCCAAATGCCGGCACAGCAATCGGATCCAATCGGTTTCGTCGGCTTCAGGGAAGTCTTTAAGGGACCAGGAAACAGGGAGAAATAGGCGGCCCTGCTGGGCCAGTTTGTCGGCCGCCAACGCAGCCATGGGCCCGGAATCCAGACCACCGGAGAGCATGCAGGCAACCGATCCGTCTTCCGGCAACCGCGACGCCACGGATTGCTCCAGCCGTTGCGAGAACGTTTCGACCGCCTTCTCGGTGTCTCGATAGTCGATGTCGTCGTTCGACAGACAGGGCAACCATTTCGATGTGGCGCCCCGATCATCGATCGTCAGAATCTCGCCGGGCCTGAGTTCTCGGATTCGGGCAAAGGCCGTGCGACCGGGCGGCGGGGCCTTACCGGCGAAGTAAGCGGAGATGGAAAGCGCATCGACTTCGGAAGAGTGTCCGGAAAGGCTCAGCACTTCTGCAGCCCATGGCGCAAAGCACCAGGCCGAGCGAGTCTTCGAAAAGTGAAGCGTGCGACCGCCCAGACGGTCACGAATTGCAATCAGTCGGCGGCTCTCAGGGTGCTGTGCAACGACGACATAATTGCCCCGGAGGCCATGAAGGACGCTCTCACCGTCGTTATCTAGGAGCTTGCAGATCTGTCGAGCCTGCGACAGCGTAGATGCCGAATCAGAAACGGCACCAAGCGCGTCGAGGTTTGAGCAAAAACCGATAAGCGCAACACGCCACCGCCTCAACTCCTCAAAGTCGAGACCATGGAACCTGAAATGCTGCGGAACTCGGTTGCTTGGTATGGCATTAAGGCCAGTGCTGTCACCGGCCAAGGGCGAAAATCAGAATGCTAACAGCTGAAGCGACGACTAAGGACCGCCAGGATTGCCGCCCGAGCGATCGCCATTGTAGCCACTGGCACCGTTCTGCGGATCTTGGCAATCCACACAGCCCGAGTCGTCAAAACCTGTGACGCCCCCCAGCGTGATGACCTTGAGATCGTGCCATTGAGCTGTCGGTGCCACATAGCTTCGACGCACAGAGGCCATGTCGCTCGCAATTTCTGAGTATTCGGAATGCTGGTCGGGCATTACTAAATTCATCCTCGATCAAGAAGTACGCCGTAAAACGGGAATTCCCTAGCGAAGGTTCCCCCTTCGGAAGGACTTGAACCAGTTCACAGTCCTGTAGCGAACGTTAGCATCGCTCCGGTGTGGGGTCAACTGTCGACGAACCCGCCACAGGGCACCGTAGCGTCTCCCAGGCCGACTCGTGCTCGGCGATCAGGTCGGTCCCGCCGTGGACGCTGTGGCTAGCCTGAGAAAGCAGCCTCGTGAGCCCTGGCAGCAGGCAATCGCGCTCGACGGGCAACTTCTGGCTCAGCACGATCGGCATGCTGGCTTCGGTCAGCGCACCCAGGGCGACGGCCGCGGGTAGCGGCTCGGAGCGCGTTCGTTCCGGCCGACCCGAGCGCCCTCGCTCGAGAACGAAGATTCGATCGACATGGCAATGTGCCGGGAAGCGGGCGTCGTCTTCCGGCAGGAAGACATGCAGCCGGGGACGGGTCTTCGACTCCGTCAGGAACTCGTCGGGAAGGAATTTCCGGAGCTGATCAGTGGCCCAGCCCTTGCGCAGCATCATGAAACGGCGCATCCGCTGCACGCGCAGACCGTTGCCCTCGAAAGCCGCCAGCAGCCAGTCGTCGCTGACGACCCTGAATCCGGCCTGCAGCGCGGAAGCGGTCAGCGTCGACTTTCCCGCTCCCTTGCGGCCGATGGCGATTATCCCGCCCGATGGTGTAGCGATACCGGCCGCATGCAGCGTCATCACGCCGGCTCGCGCCAGCTGCTGGGCCAGGGCT
>JAAAPI010000148.1 GCA_009908325.1 Verrucomicrobiota bacterium
AGTTCTTTTCAACATTTTATGGTCTCTTCATTCATTCCTTTCATTTTGTATTCCAGAACTCTGGACGCCATGCTCGCGCATGACTATCACGGCGCCACGTAATCGTAATCTTCTCGGCATCAATCGATTACGATTAGGATTACGATAAAGATTAGGAGTTAGATCATGCCTGAATCTGCCTTAAGTTAGCGTCATTCACCTTAACCGGAATCCAATCGAGTAATTTCGAGCCTATCCCCCATTGAATCAAACCGCCGCGCGGTGATCGGCATGTGCCCAACTTCCGTCACTTTGCCGCTGCGACCAGAGTCGCCCGTCGGCCCCGAGGGCGAAGAGGTGAACCCATCCGTTCTCGACCAGCTGACGCACGTGCGCTTGCCGCCCGAGTATCGCGTCGATCACCTCCGGCTCTGCCGCGACGCAGGTATGCAGGCGCAGCGGCTCGTGCACGAGCTTTTCACCATCGTACACGGATTGAAAAGGCAGACCAGGGCGCAGATCATACTCGTTTCCCAGAGCCACCCCGACCCCGCCGACCACGTTGTGAATCGATTTATGCCCGCTGCCGAAGTGCGCGTTATCCGTGGCCGAGGCATAATACTGGAGGTTGATCCAACTGGCCACCACCAGCGGGCCAGCCAATATATTTTCCAGCACCGCACCCTCCGGGTCCGTGTCCGCCGAGTATTCATGGAGGAAGGCACGCCCCTCCAGGTCGGCCCCCGCCGTCCAGGCACGCGGTGCCACGATGAATGCGGCATTACCGGCCAGCGCCCACTCCGGGCGCACCTGCGACCAGTCGCGGCTGCGCGCACGCACGGCATCCACGACATCGGGCTGCTCAGCCGCATGGCCCAGGCGAGCTGCACGCTCCGTTGCACAAAGGACCCCTGCCTGATCCAATGAATCGCGGAGTTTCCCGATTACGTTGGGATCGGCGCGGGAATCATCGAAAAGCCGAACCGCATCTGTCGTTGTATTATGTAACCCTCCGATGAATACAGTGTCCTCCGGGATCGGGATATTCCGCCCGGCCAGCTCGGCGCGCACATCGGGCTGGTTGAGCAGCGCTGCGGCCAACCGCGCGTTGGCATCGCCCGCGTGTCCGCCACAGGCCCCGCAGTCCAGTCCCGACGCATACGGGTTGTTGCGCGTCGCACAGCCATGCCCACAAAAGAGCACCACTCGGGCGAAGTTATGCAAAAGCCCAAGCCCCCGCAAGATACCCTCCGCCAGATCACTGCGTGCTTCGAGCCTCAGCGTATCCAAAAGATCCGGGGCACCCTGTTCGGACTCCTGCTTTCCACCGAGCCCGAAAGCGTCTTTAACCAATTCCACACCATAGCTGAGCCCGATCGTCTCGACAAAAGTGAAGCAGGAGGAAGCAGCCTCCTTGAAGCGCTTCCACGTCCGCTTGCTCTCCCGGGCGTCGACGCGCTGAAAGGTGAGCTGGTCAAATTCCGAGGCCTCCAACCCGGCCATACAGTCCGAAGTCCGTATCGGCGGGGCCAGCAACGCCGGGCAGCGCGCCTGCGAACCACCCAGCCCGGGAACTTTGTGATCAATCGGCACGCCGAAAAATCCCGCAAACCCGATGGTCTGAATATTCGCGCCTGTCGATTCCAGCGCGCGCCGAAACACCTCCGAGCGCACATCGATGCAAAAGACCGCCTGCACCTCTGGCCGACCCCCGGTAGCGGTCGAAGCCGGATCCGGTCGCACGGAATGCCGCAGTCGCTCGGCAAAAGCATGCTCCAGCGCAGCCTGCCAAACGATCCGCTGCGCCAATTCGAAGGAAATCGGCTGTGATTCATCCTCCGTGATCGCCTCCTCCAAATGGCGCTGCCAACCGAGCAGCCGATCCTTGTCTTTTCCGTGGCAATCAAAGAGCGCCAGATCATAGCTCAGCAGAATAGCCAATAATTGCAGCAACGAGGACCCTGACTCCCCGCGCAGCTCCCGCTCCCGGTCCTTGTAGCGCAAGTGCCCCGCCCATCCCGGCAGCGTCATAAGAATACGGTAAACAAGGGACTCGATTCGGTTATCGGGAACCTGAAGCGTTTCCACCGCACGGGCCACGACGGCCTCCGGCTCGTCCGGTAAGTCCGCCACAAACTGACGGAAGCCAACCAACCCGTTGAGCTCCGGATTGCGGTCGATTGAAGCCGCCTCCTTCCATCCGTTATACAAGCACAGATCCTTCCAGGGGAATTTCCAGGAAGACTGCCCCTCATCATCATAGGCCGCACACCACTTCGCGACCTCCTCCCGGATAATATGCTGCCACTGCGTGCCCTCCCTCGAATCCATGTAGGCGCTAAATGCACAGGATTGCTCAAACGCTTCATCCACCGCGCCTGATTCGTTCAGCAGGGCAACCAATCGCTCCACCGAGAGCGCCTCGCCCTCCGCCGCGAAACTCTCAACAACTTCCGGAGACGCCTCATCTACCGCCGCCCGCACATCCTCGTGCCCGATCGCACCCGATGCATACTTCGCCGAAAACCAATCCCGTGGCAGAACCACCTGCGCTTTTTGGATACGCTGGAACGACTCCGCCACCCGCGCAAAGCGCTGATCGACAAAGCCGACAAACGGATTCACCGCAACGAAATGCGAAAGCGGCCACAACGGTGCCACTTTCTGGCAAGTCAACCGCACCCGCTCCATTAAAGCCTCATCCTGATTTTGAAAATGCTCATTCATAATAATCGCTCAGTCTATCCCATATCCCGAATACCATATCCCATATCCCACATCCTACATACCGCATCCCGCATCCCGCATCCCTCACCTATTTTTCACTCCCCCGCATCAGCCCGATGGAGCGCACGAACCGGTTGGCGATCGTATTCATGTAGAATCCGTTCAGCGCGTGCACATACAGCCGCCGCTTGTAGGCCACGCTGAGAAACCCCGGCTCCCCATCCTGAAACCGAATCGAGGTGATGAGGAACCCCAGCAGCACCACCGCAAGGATGGATTCGAAAAGAAAGGCACCCGGCACTCGGGCGGGCAGCGCGGAAGCCAGCAGATGCTCGGCACCCATCGCCAGCAAATAGTAGAGCGCTGCAATGCTCCCCGCCACACCAGCCGTGCCGGCAAAGGCCACGCCCACCTGGCCACGCCGTACGGCTGTCCAGAGCAATTGCGTGAGCGCCATCGCCACGACCATGCTCAAAACAAGCATTCCCGGTTTCTCGGTCGGGCTGACTTCGAAGGCCAGGCTTAGGCCCACGACAATCGCCAGCGACACGACTACCGCCAGCCAGATCCGGCTTTGCGGGGGTCGGCGGTAGTGTGGTTTGGCATTGAGCTTTTTTGCCGTCTCTACTGCGGAGCCGGAGGAGAGAAACGCATGCCCCTTGTAGAGCGAGTGCGCCACCAGGTGCAAAATCGCCAGATGAAAGGCCCCCAGCCCGCACTGCAGAAGCATGAAGCCCATCTGCGCGATCGTCGAGTAGGCCAGCGCCCGTTTCACACTCGTCTGCGCGAGCATGACCATCGCCCCATACATCGCGGTAAAGGCACCGCAAACCGCCAGAAATTGCAGCGCACTGAGCGACTGCACGAGCAGCGGGCTCATCCGGACCACCAGATAACCACCCCCATTGATAATGCCCGCGTGCATCAACGCCGAAACGGGCGTCGGCGCTCCCATGGTATCCGGCAACCAGGTATGAAAGGGAAACTGCGCCGATTTCAGGAGCGCCCCCGATACGATCATCCAGGCGATCCAGCCGGGGCTTTCCACGTTCCCGGCATCGCTCTGGATCGCCTCAAAAAGCAGGCCGAAATCCTGCACGCCATAGACCGCGTAAAGCCCCGAAAAGGCCGCAATCAAACAGAAGTCCCCGAGACGGCTGAGCAGCGACTTTTTTCGCGCGGAAAGCAGAGTGCCCAAACGATCCGGAAAATAAATCAGAAGCCGGTAGAGCCCGAGGCTGGTGGCCACCCAGGCCAGACCGAATTGCACCAACCCGGGGGCGACGATCAATGCCATAACCGAACCGAGGGTAACGCAAAGCCATTTGAAGAACGCCCCCTGCCCGGCGTCCCCGGCCAAATAGTTCTTGGAGTAGCGAGTGATCACCCCGCCGAGAAAGCAGACCAAGAGCAGTATCGTGGCCGAAAGCGCATCTAGGCGCAGACCAAACCACCCCGCTTCCGTCACCGTCGCCACCACCGCTGCCGAGCCCGTCGTCGCCCAAAGGGCCGTCGCCAGTGAAGCCAGGCCGAAGGCAAGCCACGCCAGCCACTCCGCCAACCGCCCCGCCACAATCGGCGACCGATTCAGGCGCGACGCGGGCAACAACCCCCACAGCAAAAAAGTCGGGGCAATCCAGACGGTTAAAGCACTCACAATCAAATCCATTGCGCAGAGGATATCCAATTGACAAAAATCTGTCCAATACAACTATTCTATAAAATCCTTCGCTTTTATATATCATGAACCAGCTCAACTACCACCACCTCCGCTATTTTCACGCCATCGTGAAAGAGGGTAATCTGACCCGTGCCGCCGAGCGGCTCAACGTCGCGCAATCCGCCCTGAGTATACAACTGAAGAAGTTGGAGGAGAGCCTCGAATGCCCCCTCTTCGATCGACAACACAAAACGCTCATACTGACGGAAGAGGGCCGCATGGTGCTCAACTACGCCGATACCATTTTTAAGACCGGCGAGGAGATGCTCGCCACCCTGCAAAACCGAGGCGGGCGCTACCGCAATATTCTCCGCGTGGGTGCCGTATCCACGCTCTCCAAGAATTTTCAACTGAGCTTTCTGCGGGATGCCCTCGATGACACCGAGCTGGAGGTCATCATCCACTCCGCCAGCGCCCGCGAGCTCTTTACTCAGCTCCGCGCCCATACGCTTGATCTGGTACTCTCCAACAGCCCCGTGCCCCGCGATACCGAGCGGCAGCTCCATAGCCAGCTGGTCGATGACCAGGTCGTCAGCCTCATCGGCCAAAAATCCTTTAAAAAGCGCCGTGCCTTTCGTTTTCCCGAAGACCTCCGCGATGTCCCGATGATCCTGCCCAGTATCGAGAGTAACATACGCGCCCCCTTCGACCTCATCATGGAGCGGGCGGGCATTGCGCCGCTCATCGCCGCCGAAGCCGACGACATGGCCATGCTCCGCCTCATTGCCCGCGACACCGAAGCCGTCGCCCTCCTGCCTCCGGTCGTCGTGCAGGACGAGCTCAAAACCGGTCGACTCAAAGAACTCTACCAAATACCCGACATCCACGAAACCTTCTACGCCGTCACCGCCTCGCGCCGATACCCCAATCCCTATCTAAAAGTTCTCCTTTCAGAAAAAACTTAGGCCGCCAATTCGAACAGTCTATCCAATCGCAGGCCAACACACGTGGCCGCATGTCATCGCTTCTCCGGATCGCGCCCGCGGTTGAGATGACCGTTCCGTTTGTCGAGGGGGCCGGGCATGTCTCGCCTGTTTTTAACACGTCAAGAGGAAACGGGCTGATCCTGTTCAAACTTCAGCCCCTTCCCGTCTTTATCGACCAGAACACGAATCACCTCACCGGGCTTGACCTCGCTGGACAAAATCGCCTCGGCAAGTGAGTCTTCGAGATACTGCTCTACAGCACGGCGCAACGGACGCGCACCATACTTCTCGTCGTAACCCTTTTCGATGAGGAATTCTTTAGCTTCCTTGCTGAAATCAAACGTCAACTCGCGCTCTTTCAAACGGGCCGATACATTACGTAACTCAAGATCGACGATCTCCATCATATCTTCGCGCGCCAGCGACTTGAAGATCACCAAGTCATTCAGGCGGTTTAAAAACTCGGGTTTGAAAACGCGCTTGGTTTCATCGAGGATTTTCTCACGATTCTTTTCATACTCGCTTTCCGCGTTGCTCTCGATGCCGAAACCCATCGACGTGTTGCGCTGGAGTATATCGGCACCGACGTTTGACGTCATAATGAGAATCGTGTTACGGAAATCGATTTTACGACCGAGACTATCCGTAAGACGCCCTTCTTCAAGGACTTGCAGGAGAAGCTGCACCACATCGGGGTGCGCCTTTTCGATCTCGTCAAAGAGCACGACGGAATAGGGTTTGCGGCGGACGGCTTCCGTCAGTTGACCACCTTCCTCGTAGCCGACGTATCCGGGGGGCGAGCCAACGAGACGGGACACGGCAAATTTCTCCATATATTCCGACATGTCGATTTGGATGATGGCATCCTTGTCGCCAAACATTTCCTCGGCCAATACCTTGGCCAGTAGCGTCTTACCCACACCAGTCGGCCCGAGGAACATGAATGAGCCGATAGGCCGCTTGGGGTCTTTCAGATCAGCCCGCGAACGCCGGAGGGCCTTGGAAATTACTTCCGTCGCTATGTCCTGGCCGATCACTTCCTTTCGCAATTCGGCCTCGAGGCGGAGCAGTTTTTGAGTCTCGGCCTCTTCCATGCGGGAAAGTGGTATACCCGTCCAGGCAGCGACGACTTGCAGCATACTCTCCTCATCTACAGTGATGCGCTGCTCTTCGCGGTTCTTTTTCCAGTCTTCGATAAATTCAGTCTGCTTCTTACGCAGCTGCTTTTCCTGATCGCGGTATTTGGCCGCCCCTTCAAAATGCTGCTCCGCGATCGCTTCCTCTTTCTGGGCACAAACTTTTTCGATCTCTGCCGTCATCGCCTCGATCTCGGGCGGCTGCTTGAGCGACTCGATGCGGGAACGCGCGCCGGCTTCGTCGAGGATGTCGATTGCTTTGTCGGGTAGGAAACGCGAGGTGACATACCGCTCGGACAGCTTTGCTGCGGATTCCAAGGCACCGTCGGTGAAGGTCACCTTGTGATGGTCCTCATATTTGCCGCGGATGCCCTTCAAGATCTTGATCGTGTCCTCGATGGATGGGGCTTCGACCTTGACCGACTGAAAGCGGCGATCCAAAGCACTGTCCTTCTCGATGTATTTACGGTATTCGCCAAGTGTCGTTGCGCCGATGCACTGCAACTCACCGCGGCTGAGCGACGGCTTGAAAATATTGGAGGCATCCATAGCACCTTCCGCCGCACCGGCGCCGACGATCGTGTGTAGTTCATCGATAAAGATGATTATATTTTTCGCCCGGCGGATCTCGTCCATCACGGCCTTGATGCGCTCTTCGAACTGGCCACGATACTTGGTGCCGGCCACCATGAGGGCGAGATCAAGCGTAATGACCCGCTTGTCGGCGAGTATCTCCGGCACGATGCCGGAAGCAATCTCCTGGGCGAGACCTTCCACGATGGCGGTTTTGCCAACCCCGGCCTCTCCGATTAGGACGGGATTGTTCTTCGTGCGGCGGCAGAGAATCTGGACGACGCGGCGAATCTCATCGGCGCGCCCAATCACGGGGTCGAGATCGCCCTTTTTCGCCAGCTCGGTGAGATCGCGCCCGAAGGCTTTCAGCGCGGGTGTCTTGCTGTCTTTCTTGTCTTCGGCTCCTGCCGATCGGCCGCCGGCGGTCGCTTCTTCGGGCTCACCGGAGAAATTCGGGTCGAGTTCGGCCAGTATTTCATTTCGGCAGCGCTCAATATCGATGTCGAGGGATTTGAGCACGCGAGCCGCCACACCCTCGCCTTCACGCAGGAGGCCGAGCAGGATGTGTTCCGTGCCAACGTAGGAATGGTTGAGGGCCTTGGCCTCTTTGCCCGCGAGCGCCAAAACTTTTTTCACCCTTGGGGTGTAAGGGATGTTGCCCGAAGGCTTACTTTCCGGGCCGGTGCCCACCTGTTTTTCAACGGCAGTGCGCACGGTTTGAAGATCGAGCCCCATCTTCTGCAACACGTTAACAGCCACCCCTTGTCCCAAATTGATCAGGCCAAGCAGGAGGTGCTCGGTGCCAACGTAATTGTGGTGAAAACGGTCGGCCTCTTTGCGGGCAAGCGCGAGAACTTGCTGTGCACGGGGAGTGAAGTTGTTCATTGGTTCCATATTCTACGTTTTCCTAAGCCAGTTCGTTCACCTTGTCAAAATTCAGCGATGGTAATTGTCGAAACTCTCGGCGAAGCTTGTCTGCCCGGGATAGATCACGGGCAGCAGGCTCGATCCCCTCCCCGGCGGCATACTGAATATGCCCCGGCTGACACTCAATGAACAGGCGATCAATGTCGCTCCGGTTGTCCTCGGGCAGCATGCCGAAATCGACCGCCAACCGCATGAGCGAGAGCAGGTTAAGTGCTTCGTTTGAATTGAGCAGGTGGGCGTTTTGCAGCACGCCGAAGGCACGGCCCACCTGGTCGAGCAACCGGGCGCGGTTCTCCTCCAGGTATTTGAACCGGGCGTTGATTTCGTGATCGATGATGGATTTCAAAACATTTCCCAGACGGGACATGATCTGCTCCTCGGATTCGCCTAATGTTTGCTGATTGGAGATCTGGAAGACGTGCCCGGTCGCATCGGAGCCTTCCCCGTAAAGACCGCGCACGGTGATGCCCAATTGATTGACCGCCCGAATCACTTTTTCCATGTGCTCGGAAATGACCAGGCCCGGGAGGTGCATCATGACCGAGGCCCGCAGCGCCGTGCCAAGATTCGTCGGGCAAGCGGTCAGGTAGCCGAATTCGTGCGAAAAGGCGACATCCAAACCGTCCTCCAAATTTGAATCAAATCGATCAATCTGCTTCCAGACTGAGCGGAGATTGAAACCGGCTTTCAGAAACTGTATCCGCAGGTGGTCTTCCTCGTTGATCATGACCGAACAGGTCTGACCTTTACTGATGAAAACGCCTGAACCGGGGTCCGCTTCGCAGAGTTCACGGCTGATCAAATGACGCTCAACCAAAACCTGTTTTTCCAAGTCCGACAGCTCGGAGATATCAAAAAAAACACCCTGTTTCATTTGCGACAAATTCGCGATTTGATCCGCGCACTTTGTCATCGTGTCACTACGCTGTGCCGCACTGGCGCGCTCCGGAAAGACCGTGTCGGCCAAATTCCGGGCCAGGCGTACCCGCGTGCTGAGCACGACGGGAGCACCTTTTTTGGTGCTTTGCGTGAGTTCCGCGTTATCCGACTTGATGAGGGATTCGATCATGAGTGAACTGCCTCCGGATCGGCGGCATTTTTTAGAGCCTGTATCTGGTCGCGAAACTTGGCGGCGTCTTCGTAAGCCTCCTCCGCGATGGCGCGTTGCAGAGCATTCTCCAGTGTCTCAATCTCGGCTTGGCTGTGCCGGCGGGTCAGCGCAATTTCCGGGACCTTACCCTTGTGCTCTACACCCGCATGCATGTCTTCAAGAACGGGCCGCACGAGCGGCGCAAAGGTGTGGTAGCAGGCCGCACAGCCGAGGCGCCCTGTTCGGCGGAAATCTGCTGTTGTCAGCCCACATTCCGCACATTCGAGATGCGTATCGCCCTTCTCCGGGACGAGATTTGTTTTGTTCAACAAGTCCGCCAGCGAGAAGCCCTCCGGGTCGGTCACCCCTTTTGCCTGGGCGCAGGCCTCGCAGAGATCCACCTTGATGATCTTGTTGTTCACGATCTGAGTCAGGTGAACGGTAGCGGGCTTATTGCAATGACTGCATTTCAGATTTTTCGACATAGCTGAAAGTTACCGTTTACAAGACAGATCGCAAAACTAAAGCGTGATTTCTAGAAATTAATGCTCCGGTTGGAAAATTCAACGATAAGCGACCCTCGGCTGCACAAATTGTGCCATAACAGTCCCGGGGCGCTCATTGTGGCTTCAAAGCATGGTGCCTTCGACCGAGACGCGGCGGCGAAAGCTTTCGAGAAACCGACCGGTGATCGCTCCGGGTTTCCCGCTGCCGATAGGGCGTGCATCAACCTCCACAATGGGGACGATCTCGGCGGCGGTTCCTGTCAGAAAAAGCTCATCGGCCACCCACACATCGTAGCGGGTCATATTGGCCTCGCGCCAGGGGACACCCAGCTCGTCGGCGATCTCCAGCGCGGTGTCGCGCGTGATCCCCTTAAGCGCACCCGCACTGGCCGAGGGGGTGATCAGTTCACCTTTGTGGATGACGAAGACATTGTCTCCCGTGCATTCAGCCACATAGCCCTGATCGTTCAGCATGATTGCTTCGTGGTAGCCGAGATGCTGCGCTTCAATCTTAGCCAGAATATTGTTCAGGTAGTTGAGCGATTTGACAGTCGGTGGCAGCGCAGCCGGATTGCAGCGGCGCGTCGGCACCGTTATGATGGAAAGGCCGTTTTCATAAAATTCTTCAGGATAGAGTTGGATCGTGTCGGCGATGATAATGAGTTGCGGCTGTTTGCAGTTTTGGATCGACAACCCGAGGCTTCCCTCTCCGCGCGTTACAAGCAGACGGATGTAGCCGTCCTTCAGGTTATTCGCGCGGCACGTTTCACAAACAGCCTCTGAAATCTGCTGCCGAGTCCAGGGCATTTTCAGCATAATCGCTTTGGCCGAATATTCGAGCCGCTCCAAGTGTGCGTCCAGCTTGAAAACGCAGCCATCATAGAGCCGAATCCCTTCGAAAATACCGTCCCCGTAGAGGAGACCGTGGTCGAAGACCGAGACTTTAGCTTCGGCGGAATCGACGAGTCCGTCATTCAAATATATCTTCATCAAGTCCCGGATATTGCGAGCTGATGGCATTTTGTCTAGCCCCCATCAGCAAGTTTATTCCGCTATTCCGCAACAAATCGGTGCGATTTTCCATAGGTTGCCCCTCCAAAAAAAAAGCGCCGCCCCTCTCAGGGCGGCGCGAAACAAACAACAAACTAAACAACACATTGGTTTATGTAAGAATAGACGCGTCCATTCACACCGCGTTCAAAATAAATAATTTTTTTTGCCAGGCCCGCTTCGGAACCGGGTGATCATTCTCCCGACAGCTTCAAACCAATCGCCGACTCCATAGCCTTGGCGTCTTCAATGTCGCGCAGGTAGCCGACCAGAGCATGCACGTATCGATGAGAGGGCTCACCATCAAGAAATGCCTCGAACAGGGCCCCGAGCGATTGCGCCGCATTGAAGAAAGCCGGATTACACCGGGCGATCCGAAGACGCAGAATTTCGTGGCGGGCCGCGATTAATTCGCGAACTGCCTCAGATTCTTTGTGCTTCCTGAGCGTACGCAGGTTGATCGGATCACTCTCCGCGCTCAGTTCAGCCGAACTTAGGTCGGCAACTGCTTCAATCCACTCGCGGGAGGCCGCCATCGACTCAAAGCGTTCGACCGGACGGGCCAGGATCGCTTTTCTTTGCGAAGCCCACCACGCCTCCAGCTCGATGCCCGGGCCCCGGGGGGTATCTTTCTTGAGCTGGATGGCGAGCGGCTCAGCCACATCTATCCCGGAAAGCCCCTGTTTGAAAAAGCGACGCATCGAGTGCCCGTCGGGCGACAGCCCCCGGAGCGACTGCACCAGCCAGTAGGCAGACGCGCAAGGTGCGTCTCCATCAGCCGCTTTAAGCCGGAAAATCGACCTGGCACTAAACATTGTTTCACCTCGCAAATCCTGCTGCACCCGCAGGGTTTCCGCTGGCCGCAGGCCGAGGTAGGCATCCGTTGCCAGAGCCGCGATGGGCCAGGCCCGCATTGTTGGTGCCCGGCCTGGCCCAAAGTTGTAAACGGTGTATTGCACAAGCAAGGCCTTACAGAGCAGGTAACAGGTCCGCTCCAGATTGAGATCGGCTCCCCAGCGCAAATCCAGTAGGACGGTCGACCGCTCTCCCATTCGCAAGCGGTGATCACCCTCGAAATCCACAGTGGCCGCCGGTCTCAGCCGAACCAAAATGGGCTGGGGATACTCGAGATCGTGCCGACTGACATAGCGCGCTGCCCGCTCCCCAATATAGTGGCTGAGTTCATTGATGTAAGCAACCGAGCGGCGATCCAATCCGACCGTCTCAAAGTAGCGGTTGTTCGCACTCTCCATCTGCGCCGGAGCTGAGTGGCATGCAATCAGTAAAAGCAGAATACAGACCGCAGGCTTCGTTGGGATGAATCGTGAATGGAACAACATAAAAACGAACTAGCGCAGGTTGAAAACCAGTGCGTTCGCTTCCACCGAGATCGACTCCGCGCGATTAAAGGCTTGTGCAAGGATCTCGTAATCCTCGGTCGACTGGAAAGCTTGGGCAAACGCCTGCACGACTTGCGCCCCCAGTATTTCCGGAAAAGGCAATGCCGCCCTGTTCAGTGAAACGGAAAGAGGCTGAAATCCTCCCTCGCCGACCGAGCCAATGGCGGTCAACATATATTCCCGCTTCGTTCCGAAAAAATAAGCGGCGAGCGGGAGATTGATGTAAAGACCTCGTCCTTCAACCACCGCAAAATTCGGTAGCCCGGGGACGACTACGAGGTTTGAATCTTTCTTATTGAGCGGCGTCGTTGTAGCACTGAGCCGTGCGTTCACCCAGGCATTCATCTCTCCCGCGCTCAGCGAAACCGTCTGAGGTCCCTCCGCTTTAAGAGCTTCCCGCTTCGCTTCCCAGGAACCGGCGGCGAAAATTGGTCCACTGATGAACCACCCGTCACCGGGCTTCGGAAGTCGGGGTGAATCACCTGATGCACGGGCTTCTTCGTATTCGCCCATGCTGGCAAAGGCCTTCGTCGGGAAGGCCGTCAGGTAAACAAAGCCCAAAAGCCCGCCAAACCAGACCATGATAGCACCGACTAGATACACCCCAAAAACATTTGGTGTTTTTCTTTCTTTTAATGAGACCATGGTTATTTAAAGTTATAAGACGACGTGTCTGCGATCTTCAATACTGCGGTAGCGCAGACTAATATAGGTGATTAAAACGAAAAATCCGGCAAAGAGGGAGAAACCGTAAAACGGCAACAGCCAAACCACCAGCCCAAGGAAGAAAAAGACCGGAACCAATAGCCCGGGTAGCTCCATCCAAGTCATCCGAAAGATCAAACTTAGATTGAGAAGGTCGTTGAAATCTTGCCGCATGTTATACCGGTAAAGCGCCGAACTGAAAAGAACCGTAGCATACAGCACCACTGAAATGAAGAATAGATTTGCCAGCGCCCCCAGGAAAACCACCCCCAGTAACCAGGAAACCAGCAAGGCCAGCAGAACCGGCAACAACCAGAAAGCCAGCCAGACAACCGCAAAACGAAGCCCGTCCATGAATAATCCACGCCATTCTTCCCTGAGTTGCCACGATGGTAGAACCGGCCGTCCCGCTCGCCGGACAGCACGTGAAACCCGATAGAGATAACCGAACGCGAACAAATTAATCCCCGGTATAAACGAGAGCAGTCCCCCGATCAAAAGCTTCTGCCACAGGCCCGGCAGTTTGAGCATGCTTCGGAAAACTTCTTCAAATATTGGCGTTTCTTTCATCATCAATTTCCTACACGCTATGGAAGTGAATCGCTTATTAAAAGAAAAATTGGAATCCTATCGCAGCCGGGTCGAAGCGGGCCTCGATCAATGGCTGCCCGCCGCCACGACGCGCCCGGCGCGCCTCCATGCGGCGATGCGCTACTCTATGGAAGCCGGCGGCAAACGCATCCGCCCCATCCTGCTTATTACGGCCAGCGAACTCTTTCCCTCAAGGATTGACCCGATCCCCGCTGCCGTAGCGATCGAGTGCCTGCATACTTACACGCTCATTCATGACGATTTACCCGCGGTGGACGACAGCGCTTTGCGCCGCGGTCGCCCCAGCTGCCATGTCCGGTTCGACGAGGCCACCGCCCTGCTGGCCGGCGATGCCCTTCTGACCTACGCATTCCAACTCCTCGCCCGCGCCTACAGCGGGCACCCCAAGCTTGCCAACACGTTGGTCGGCATTCTAGCCGAGGCCAGCGGTAGCACGCACCTGATCGGCGGGCAGCAGGAGGATATTGAAAATGAAGAGAAGCCCATCGATGCGGACACCCTGCTCTTTATACACGAGAATAAGACGGCTGCCCTCCTCACCGCTGCGCTCGAAATGGGCCTTTCATTTTCTCAGACAAATACTTCGCAAATCCAATTGGGTAAAAAAGTCGGCTATCATCTCGGACTGGCTTTCCAAATCGTCGACGACCTGCTCGATGCCACTGCCGACTCGGAAGCGATGGGGAAACCAGTCGGGCACGACGCCACTGCCGAAAAGTCCACCTACGTCGCCCTGCACGGTATCTCCGGCGCCCGCGCCGAGGCAAAAAGACACACTGATGCCGCCATCGCGGCGATCCAATCCCTCGGCGGCAACAACACCCTGCTGATTGAACTCGCCCGCGAACTGGAAACCCGCATCCACTAAACCGCTATGGCTCAAATCGGCCGCAGAAACACGCTCACCATCATCGAAAAAAGCGACCACGGGCTCTACCTCGACGGCGGCGAACTGGGAAGCATTCTACTCCCCACCCGCTACGCCATGCCCAAGATGCAGCCCGGCAACGAAGTGGATGTCTTCATCTACAACGACTCGGAGGACCGCCTCGTGGCCACAACGGAGCAGCCCTACGCACTTGCCGGTGAGTTCGCCTACCTGGAAGTCGTCAGTGTGCATCCAAGCGCAGGTGCTTTCCTCGACTGGGGCTTGAGCAAGGATCTGCTCCTCCCCTATCGCGAGCAGGGCAACATCCGCTTTACCGAGGGCGACGGAGCCATCGTCGCCGTCTATGTCGACGAATACACAAACCGGGTCGTCGCCTCGACGCGCCTGCACAATCACCTCCCGCCGGAAAAACCACCCTACGCGCCGAACGACCCGGTTGCCGTGCTCGTTTACGGTGATTCCCCTCTTGGTTACAAGGCAATCGTCGACAAACGCTACCGTGGGCTGCTTTACCACGCAGAGAACTCAGGCGAACTGGAGCCGGGCGACCAATTCACCGGCTACGTGAAAAAGGTGCACAACGATGGAAAAATCGACCTTCGGCGCGACCCCGCAGGCTACGGCCGAATCGATCCCATCAGCGAACGCATCCTCCACGAGCTCGACACAGCCGGGGGCCGCCTTCCCTTCAACGACAAAAGCAGCCCCGAAGCTATCCGCGCAACCTTCGACACCAGCAAAAAAGCCTTCAAACAAGCCATCGGCCGACTCTACAAGGCCAGGCGTATCCGCATTGAGGAAAACGGCATTCAACTGGTCTCCGAATAATACTGATACAATGCCCAGGGGGGGGGAGGCTCCAGCACCCCAAGCCGACGACACGCGCAGTCGGAGTGCGCCAGCCTCCGACCCACCGCTGCGAACCCTCGCTTCAATCGCCGACTACCGGGCCTGCCGGCCCTCCCGCAGGACGGCCGATTCTTGATACAACTCGCGGTTGCTCGACTGAAACTCGGCCTTGAGCCGCACGCGAAAATCGATCAGGTCCACCAGTTTCCAGGCCTCCAGCCGCCAGCGCCCCTCTACTTTGCCCCTGTGCGCAATGCCCACGATAATGTGGCTCGCATCATCCCGTATTTTATTGGTCGCCCCCTTGGGCTCGAAGTAAAATGTTCGAAAACTGCTGCGTTCGCTCCCCTCACGAAAAACCTTCGGGTCGATGTAGAAAACCCGGCCGCTCGGTTCGTGCTCAAACCGCAGGTCCGGGTAGCCCGAGCGCCGCACATTACCCGAAGCATTCACCGGGATCGAGCAGGCGAAATTTTCACCCTGCCCCAAGCGTTCCAGGAGGAAGTCTTCCACATGGCGACTGATTTCGTTCACCCGACCGACCGAATGAATCGCATTGTCCGGATCCAGCATGACCTCAAGGAGATCATCCAGCGCTGCGGCCACCTCCCCAACCATGGCCGCATCCACAGGATCGGAGGTATCGATAGGTAAGACCTGACAACCGGAAACCGCTTCAGCGACTTCGGCAAAGCGCACATCCTCCAAACGCTCGCCATCCTCCAACAGCCAGCGCACAAAGGGCCGGATCTCTGGGTTACCGGCGGGCGCAGGCTCGGCACAGAGTGGGTAAACTGCGGAGAGAACAAAAAGTAAACGAAATGAGCTCATGGATCCCTGGAGAGACGATTGCCGGAGCAACTGCTGTCAGCAAGTCGATATTTTCGGTTACTGGGCGTAGGGCACGGCTTATTCATTTGGCCCTGTGATTGACGACTGGTTGATAGACGAAAGCTGTTTTGTTCTGGGCTTTTTCGGTGATTTGGAACCATGGGACTTC
>JAAAPI010000409.1 GCA_009908325.1 Verrucomicrobiota bacterium
GGTGGCGGGGCATTTGCGCTACGTGCCCGGCGCCTCGGGGCCGTCGACGACCGCGCTGGACACCTTCGTCACCCGGCAGGGGGTGTGCCGCGACTACGCGCATCTGCTCTGTGCGCTGGCCCGCGCGGGCGGGGTGCCGGCGCGCTACGTGTCGGGCTACAGCCCCGGCGTTAACCCGCCCGATTTCCACGCCTGCGCAGAGGTCTGGCTGGACGGCGGCTGGCAGCTTGTGGACCCGACGGGGATGAGCACGCCCGACAGCTTCGCCATGATCGCCGCAGGCCGCGACGCGGGCGACGTGGCCTTCATGGAAACGGCAGGCTGGGCGAGCGTGGTGTGGCAGGAGGTTAGGGTGGGGGTGATAGTTTCAAGTTGAAAATTTTTGCATTGACCGGGCTCTGAGGGACCGCGCAGCATCGGTCCGGTTCCGAAAACAAAACATGGAGCTGCATCCGGCAAACTGGATCAGGCTAGACCGAGGGCGCCTTCCTTTCGTTGCCAAAATAGATGATAGTTGGTTAAGCAACAGACAAAGAGAAGACATGAGAATCTCGGGCGTCACGATCAAGAATTTTAAGGCCATCCAAGAAACTCGGATTCCCTTGACAGACTTCACCGTCCTCGTCGGCACCAACGGCAGCGGGAAAAGTTCGGTGCTCCAAGCGCTCCATTGGATGCTACAAAGCGGCCGGAACAACAAAGTATCACCGGCAAGGGTCGGACAAGCGTCTACGCTGTCAGAACTCGACGCAACCTATATGCCATCGCCAGAGTACAAGAATTCGTCGCACTCAGCAGAATATGGTAACTTTTCTGCTTCTCCAAAAATGGATGTACTTGTTGACGTCGATGTCCCCAACGAAGATGGTAGCACCGTGTCACTTTCGGTCCCCATGTGGATTCGATCAGCGCGTAATGAAGGGGTGAGTGTCCACATACCATCGGCAAACTCGTTTGTAAGCATCATCCGAGGGGCCCGTGAAATCTCTGCATACATCCCCGGACTTGCCGGAATTCCATTGCAAGAGGAAAAGCGTTCTATGCGGATTGTAGAGCGCCAAGCTGCAGCAGGCGACGCAAACACGGTTCTCCGCAATGTTTTGGACCTACTCAAAGCCGTGACTTTGGAGGGCGACCACAACGGTCTTGAAGAAGTTCAACGCTTGGCTTCCAACGTACTAGGCGAGATGTCGATCTCAGTAAGCTTCGAAGAAAAGAAAGATTTCAAAATCCAAGCGACTTTTCAGACCAAAGCAATGAAGGACGCCGACACGAGACGATTTAAGCCATTGGAGCTTGCAGGAATCGGGTTTCTTCAAGTGATACAGATTTTTGCCTACTTGGTGTATTTTCGGCCACGCCTTCTACTGGTCGATGAGCCAGACTCGCATCTGCACCCTGACATGCAGGAGCGGCTTGTCGCCGAACTTATGAACGCGGCAAAAGACTATGATAGCCAAGTTATTCTGACGACCCACAGCCCGAGCGTCGTGCGGAGCCTCGGAAGTGATGCCAACCTTGTCTGGATGCGAGACGGGGAAATGGTTAGCGATAAGACAGATGAGATTCGTAGAGATATGGGGTGGGGGCTACTAGACAAGTCAATCCTCTTAATCACCGAGGATAAAAAGGTGTCAATGTTGAATCGCATTTTATCACAGTGGCCAGACCTCAATCGTAGGACAGTTGTTTGGCCGATGTCCGGGAACACGTCGTTGCCCAACTCCGCCAGCCTTGTTGCTCTGAAAAGTCTCCTCGGAGACCATATGAAGATTGTGCTTCATCGAGACAGTGACTTTATGGTGCGTAGCGAGCGTGAGAGCTTTAGCAAGGAGTATGAGGATAAAGGGATTCCTGTGTGGTTGACACGTGGCTCCGATGTCGAAGCCTACTGGGCTTGTCCAAGCATTCTGGCTGTCTTGCTTGAGATTGAAGAAGTCAAGGCCAAAGAAATCATCGACAAAGCTTGCGATCTTAAAGACAGCCAAAATGCAGACAGGGACTTCCGAAACAAGCGCAAAGAAATCTACAATCGCATCCCCGCTTACAAAAATGGCGATGCCGATCAAGTGGGCGCTGATACGGCGCGAGATGAACTCAGCGCGGTCGATCGGACCCACATTTACATCGGCAAAGACTTGATAAGTTCAATCCGCGCGGTCTGTTCTCAAGAAGGTATCAAGGGCGGAACTCGGATATGTAAGGACATCCCCGATAAAACCACAGTCGCTGATGATCTGAGAGAGATTCTCAAGAATGCTTAGTTGTTTAAGTGGCGCCCAGAGGCGTTTTGGGACCCGCTGAGCTTTTGATCGGTTGATGCCATGCCCCTTTGTAACAAAACAGAATCTTCTATCTCGCTTTGCGTCGCCCCAGCGAATTTCGGTCATTTTTCGTCACAGTAGCGAAAAACCGCTTTTGGACCAACTCCCCCTCAATCATCCCCATGCGTCAGCTCGGGCACGTCATCCGCCCCCGCCGACCCGCGCCCTGACAGCGACGGGTTTTCCATGAAGAAGCGGTGGCAGTTGAACAGGCGCCGGTCCTCGCCATCCGCGGGCAGCACGCGCCGCGCCGGGCCGTCGGGTTGCAGCACCCAGCTTTGCGCCTCATCCGCGAGGTTCGCGGCCATCACTTGCCCCACGATCTGCGCCTTGACCGTGTCGTTCCTGATCTCGACCAGGGTTTCCACCCGCC